>DAOWME010000012.1 GCA_030643245.1 Deltaproteobacteria bacterium | reverse complement strand
ATGGGCTTTGGAACTACAAACATTCAAAAAACAGAGGCTTTCCCCGTGTTCTTTCTTAACGCTCACTAAAACGCTCAAACAGCTGCACGGATTAAAATTTGACCACCGTTGAATCTGTGCCGAGACCTTTTTTTATTCGAAAGTGTAAACTACATTATAGCTTTTATTAAGGATGCCTAAAAATGTACGACTTACTCGGATTTCTCCCTCTGGCCTTGTGAAATTTAGTATCTGAAAACCTATACAAACCATCGCAGGGCACTATCGGATGCTTCCTTCTGACATTAAATTGTAGGGGACGAGGCCGAAAGGTAAAAATAACGGCCGTCCAAGGCATATTTTCTCCAGTTGCGTGGGTTACCCAAGCTGGGTCTCACTATGAGTATATACCTCGCACGGCCATAATTTGCGCTTTTTCGCCGGCCCTGACCACCGATCGCAGCGTTGCTCAAGCTTGCAATAGAACTCGCTATTACGCGCTTTCGCTCGATGCACATTGCTCGCCGAAATTTCCGCAAACTATGACTGCGCAAGGCATAAAACGAGGTTCGTTGATCTGTTGAGTCGATTCAACGATCTACAAATCGATCAACCCTGTGAGGTGAAAGCAGATCGATAAAAGAGTAAATTTATACACCAAATAGAGGCAAAATGCAAGGGATATATTCGCTCCGAATTGTACATCAGGGAAATGTGCCTACACCTAACGAATAAGAATTCATGTTTTGCGAAGCCAAAACATAATTCTGGGTTGAACTAAGGGTCGAGGCCGAAATAACTTCCCCATAGATGCTATTGGAGGTATACTATGCCTATAAGGACAAAAAAAGCGATGCTATTGGCGAGAAATTAATGGCAGGAATAAAGAATGCTGCACGCAGCGCTTAGTTCAACCAGGCGCTGCACTTGACCGCAAGGGGCGAGGGCTTATTGCCTGTTGGCACCCTTTTTAATTCCGGTGCATGTTGCATAATCTGTCAACCCCTTGCGACAAGTGATCTTGATCGATGTGTGTCCTCCTGCATAATAAAAAGTAATAAAGATGAAATTCGTTAGAAAACAATCATGAATTTAGTAAGGGTCGAGGCCGAAATAACTTCCCCATTTGTACATCTCATCTCTGAGCGCCAACTTGAGGAAGTTATTTCGGCCTCGACCCTAAACAAGATAAAAGGTCAAAAGAGGGGGGTCAATTCATGGAAACCATCGACTGGTTCATCGTGAAATCAAAACCTGTGCGGAAAGCGGTACGCACTTAAGTTTTAGTACTCCCCCGAAAAAGCGAGTTCTTATCCTCTGGTTTAAGGGAGAAAAGGTAGGCAATGAAAGATTCCGAATCAAGACGTTATTCTGAAAGTTACAAGGGGAGAAAATCGATTCAGTGGAATAGAATTCCGTACTACCAGGAGCCGGATTATTCGAGGCCGCTCCTGGAAATCCCAGGCAAAGCACGGGAGAGGATAAAGGGCAGGCTCCGCTTTCTTTACGGGGAAGCCGAGGCAGAAAAATATATGCCGGAGCTCGAAAGAATTCTCAGGGTACATTACGCCCATAAGCCCCAGGAAATGATCGACCGTGAAAAGGAGTTTGACCCTCAAAACCGTTTTACGGAACGGGATATGATTCTCGTCACTTACGGTGATCTACTTCGCGGGGAAGGCCATTCTCCCTTGGCGTGTCTGGACGAATTTTTACAGCGTCCCGGTCTTAGGGATACCTTCAATACCCTGCACATCCTCCCTTTCTTCCCCTACTCTTCTGATAAGGGGTTTTCCGTCACTGATTTTCAAAGCGTTGATCCCAACTTAGGATCCTGGCAGGATATTGAGGAGATGGGAAAGCGTTACCAGCTTATGTTTGATGGGGTCCTCAACCATATTTCCTCCAAGAGTCCCGCGTTTCAGGAATTCCTGAACGGCAGCCCGTATTTTAAAAACATTGCCATTGCATACAAATCTCGTGACGCGCTGACACCGGAGCAGCGAAAGATCATCGTTCGCCCCCGAACCTCTGACCTCCTGACAAAATTCTGTACAATTGAGGGAGACAGATACGTGTGGACCACCTTCTCGGCAGATCAGGTGGACCTTAACTACAAAAGCCCAGAAGTGCTCATGTTTATCCTTGAAACCATGCTTCTGTATGTGCGCCGGGGTGCGGATATCCTTCGCTTGGACGCTGTGACCTATCTGTGGTCGGAACCCGGAACGCCCTCTGTGCATCTGGAGCAGACGCACGAAATCATCAAACTCCTGCGTGATGTTTTCAATGCCGTGGCGCCCTGGACCGTTGTACTCACAGAAACCAATGTGCCCCATGAAGAAAACGTCTCCTACTTTGGAAATGGCCATGATGAGGCACAGATGGTATATAACTTTGCCCTGCCTCCACTTGTCCTGCACACCTTTTACAGGGAAGATGCGACCGCTCTGACCCGGTGGTCAAAGGATTTGAAATACAGCTCCAATTCCACGACTTTCCTTAACATTCTCGATACCCACGACGGCATAGGACTCATGGGGGTGAAAGACATCCTGCCCAGGGAAGATATCGACTTCATCATTCAAACTGCAAGGGAACACGGGGCCTTTGTCTCTTACAAGACAGGGAAGGATGGTAAGGACGAACCTTACGAAGTCAACAGCACCTGGTTTAGCGCCATCAACCATGATAGCAGCGATGAGGACATTGCCTTGCAGGTAAAACGCTTTGTTGCATCAAGGAGCATTGCCCTTGTTCTTAGGGGTGTTCCAGCAATCTATTTTCACGGGTGGATCGGAACCCGTAACGACATAGACGCGGTCTTGAGAACAAAGTCAAAGCGGGATATCAACCGCAAGTTGGTCAAAGAGCAGTCACTCCTTGAGAAATTGGAAAACCGTAATTCCAAGCTTTCACATATCGCTCGCCAGCTTAGCTGGATAGGGGATATCCGGGTGCGGCAGTGCGCTTTCCATCCTAACGGAGATCAACGTGTCCTGATGATTTCTCCCGATATTTTTGCGGTTCTGCGAATTTCTCCTGACGGAGATCAGCATATTTTGGCCCTGACCAATGTGACCGGTAGGGTTTGCCCAATAGGGATACCCCTCTCTGAACTCCGTGTTGAGAAAGGCCACTGGTACGATCTTGTGGGCAAGAGGGGTTGGATAGCCAGAGATGAAAAACTGGAGGTGACTCTGCAACCTTATGATGTCTGCTGGCTCATACCTTTTAACGAACTGGAGCGGATCATCGAGTCATAGGTATGAAGGAATTTATTCGACCTGTGCAGTTACACAAACCTAAAGTAGCCGGCAAGCGGTAAACCTGACCAACTGCACAGGTCGAATTTATTTGGCTGTATAATCAGGCAACGGATGTGAGACCCCGGCAACCATGAAAACGCGTGTCGTGCGAGGGGACAGACTCTGTGCTCGCTTACTGTTTGGTTACTTGGCAGCCAACTCCTCATACATATCGATATTCGGTTCCGCAGCGAGGAGGGAACCGATCTTCCCGAAAAGCTCCTGAATATATGGTGTGGAACCGTGGTAGTCAAAAGCGGCCTGGTCCTTGTACTTTTCATAGAAGAGAAATTTAGAGGGGTCACCATGGGCACGATGCAGGATATAAGCGATGGTCCCTTCTTCATCCCGGACCTTGGGGATCATGGCCCTGAGAGCCTCTTCCATCTCTGTTTCTTTTCCGGTTTGTGCTTTTAGAACGGCGACTACAACTATCATATCCTTCCTCCTTTTTACAGGTTCTCTGGAAACTTGTTAGCGCCCATCTTATCAAAGGCGCATCTGTGGAATCAAATTCTGATTTTCCGGATTTCTGATTGCCTCAAAATATTGCGAAATGTCCTTGACCTCCTTTTTTGTATGTAATTTCGTGGCGGTTGTCAAGGAAAAGTGTCAGTAAAATTTTATTTTGGAGTTCCTCTGTCCTTTTTAAATAAATAACATAATCTAATACTTGTTGTTCGCTGGATGATGTGTTATTAAAGTGGTCGTGTGAAACCAGAAACCAATAAAACAACAGCGAAGAACCCGCATTGTTGACTGTCACGGGGTTTTGATTGTCCTAAAAACTTGAAAAAAACCAGATAATCAGGTATCTTGAGGATAAATAATAGACCGTTGAGGAATATACATGCTTAATAACAAGACAAGACTTCTGATCGCAGCCCTCATTATCGCAGGTATTTTATTGTCCCCGGTTCTTTGCCATGTGGGATATGGTGAAAAGGACCGGAACGTGTCAGAGGACAAGATGGTCACCATGAACTTTGATGATGTGGATATAAAGGTTATGGTGAAGTTCATCAGCGAGCTTACCGGAAAAAACTTTATTGTAGACGACAAGGTGAAAGGGAAGGTCACCATCATATCTCCGACTAAGATCACGGTCAACGAGGCCTTCAAGGTCTTTAAGTCTGTGCTGGAAGTAAAGGGTTATACAACGGTTCCGGCGGGAAAGATTATAAAGATTGTGCCTTCAAGGACTGCAAGGCACAGGGATGTGGAGACCCGTATCGGTAGGGACCTGACCACAGTTAAAGAAGAGGATAAGATTATTACACAGTTGGTCCCGCTGGAATACGCTGATGCCGGTGAAATAAAAAAGCTCTTTGCCCCGCTGGTTTCAAAGAACAGCAATGTGGCGGCATATCGGGCAACCAACACCGTCATCCTTACGGACATGTCTTCGAATATCCGTCGTCTTATAAAGATAATTAAAGAGATCGATGTAGCAGGCTCGGCAGAGAAGACCACGGTTATTCCTCTCGAATATGCGTCTGCTAAAACCTTATCAAGTGAACTGCTTTCGTTGTTTGATTCTAAGGGAAAACGTCGCGTGACACTTAGAAAATCCATAAAAGGGATGCCTGTTGCCATGGCTCTCCCAATAAAGATCATACCTGACGAGCGGACTAATTCTCTTATTATGCGGGCAAGCCTTCAGGATACGAACAGAATAAAGGGACTGATAGAGAAGTTGGACAAAGCGACACCGAGAGGCAAGGACAGGATACACGTCTATTATCTGGAGAATGCCACTGCAGAGGACCTGGCCGCTGTTTTGTCTAAGATGCCGTCAAAGGGAAAAGGAGAAAAGGGAAAGGCCCCGATACTCGGAGAAGATGTCTCAATCACCGCTGATAAGTCTACGAATTCACTGATAATCACCGCATCTCCCCAGGATTGTTCAGTGTTGAAAGAGGTAATAAAGAAACTCGACATTCCCCGCGTCCAGGTCTTGGTCGAGGCCCTTATAGCAGAGGTCTCTCTCGACAAGTCAAAGGACTTCGGCATCGAGTGGAGGAGCGTTGAGGAAGCGGAGCCAGGGGAGTATACATTCTTTGGGGGCACAAACACTACCGGGTCTATTGATGATTTGAGGAAAGACCCGCTTGCAAGCCCACAAGGGTTGTTTATGGGTGTCGTGAAAGGGTTTATAACCATCGGTGATGACGAGTATTTGAACATCGGTGCGCTGATTAAAGCCTCTCAATCAGACACTGATATAAACATCCTCTCAACACCCCATTTACTCACCATGGATAATGAGGAGGCCGAGATAATCGTAGGAGAGAATCGTCCTCTTCTCAAGACTTCACAGGTAACGGAAATTGGCACCACTACCAAAACTTACGAATACAAGGACATTGGCATTACTCTACGTATAACCCCGCAGATCAGTAAAGGTGGAACGCTAAAGTTGAAGATATTCCTGGAGATCAGTACTGTTGATGAGCTGATAGAAACCGGCGTCATTACGACACGGAAGAGGCAGGCAAAGACTAGCGTGATTGTGAGAGACGGGGACATGGTGGTGATAGGCGGCATGTTAAGAGATAACGTGACTAAAGGGGTCTCCTCGGTTCCCTGCCTGGGCAATATCCCCATCTTGGGGTGGTTCTTCAAGTCATTGTCTCATAAAAACGAAAAGACGAACCTCATGCTCTTTATCACTCCCCACATCATCAGAACCCCTCAAGACCTGATTAAGATCACATCGGAGAAGAAGGCGGAAAGCGAGAAGGCAAAGGAAGAGTACGAAAGGTTGAAAGAGAACGAGGTTAAGGATAACTTCAAACTGTTGATCGAGTAGGGCAAGGTGAGATATGCCGAGAAGACGCATTGGGGAAATCCTTGTTGAGAAGCGGCGCATACCGGAAGAAGCGCTCCAAAAGGCGTTGTTGCTCCAGAAAGAAGAGAAGAAGAGGGTCGGTGCGATCCTGATGGCGGAGGGCCTTGTTGTGGAGGCGGATATCCTTGAAGCCTTGGGCCTGCAGTTCGGCATCCCTTATTCTCCAACGCTCGATGGAAATGGTGTTGATACGGAAATAATCTCCAGTATCCCCATCAATTTTGCCAAGGAGAATAAGCTGGTCCCTGTCGGTGAAAAGAACGGCAGGTTGATCGTTGGGATGGCGGACCCCCTCAATATCCAGCCCCTCGATGACTTGAGAGTCCTCCTCGGTTGTGAGATTGAACCGCTTATCAGCGGCGAACGGGAGGTTTTGCGGGCAATAAACAGGTTCTACGAACTGGCCGCGAATTCTCCTGAAGAGATCATCCAGGATTTGGATGAGGAGGATAGCAGTAAGATCCTCAGCGAACTCGAAGAGACCGAAGACCTTCTCGATGCAACGAGCGAAGCGCCGGTTATAAAGCTGGTAAATTTGATCCTGTCTCAGGCCGTCAATTCCCGTGCAAGTGACATCCATATTGAGCCCTATCAGAAAGAGATCCGGATAAGGTATCGAATCGACGGCGTGCTATATACCATATTAAATCCGCCCAAGAGATATCAGTTGGCAATTATCTCTCGGATTAAGATCATGGCAAAACTGAACATCGCTGAAAAGAGGCTGCCCCAGGACGGGCGGATCAGGATAAAGATCGCAGAAAAGGATATAGACATCAGGGTCTCCGTGATCCCTACATCCTTTGGTGAAAGGGTGGTTCTCAGGCTGCTCGACAAGAGTAACCTCCTCCTTGACCTGGAAAATATCGGTCTTCCACCGGACAGGAGGGTGATGGTAAACCAGTTGATCCATGTGGCTCACGGGATAGTGTTGGTCACAGGACCCACCGGGAGCGGAAAGACCACAACCCTCTATGCAGCGTTGAGCGAGATCAATTCCCCTGACAAAAACATCATCACCATTGAGGACCCCATTGAATACCAATTAGACGGAATAGGCCAGATCCAGGTAAACGCAAAGATCGACCTGACGTTTGCAGCGGGGCTCCGTTCCATCGTCAGACAAGACCCGGATGTGATACTGGTGGGAGAAATAAGAGACGCGGAAACGGCCGAGATCGCCATTCACGCAGCCCTGACTGGGCACCTTGTATTCAGCACCCTCCATACGAATGATTCGGCCGGGGCAATTACGCGATTGATCGATATGGCAATAGAGCCTTTTCTCATTTCCTCTTCATTGAATGCGGTCATTGCCCAGAGGCTCGTAAGGGTGATATGCGAGAGATGTAAAGAACCCTATACCCCGGATGCGGAATCCTTGAGAGAGATCGGCCTGGTCCCGGAAGATTTGGATAATAATACTCTGCACCGGGGGAAGGGGTGTCCGGAATGTGTGAATACAGGGTATGTGGGAAGGGTGGGAATCTATGAGATATTGATAGTGGATGATTCGATTAAATCGCTCATATTGCATACTCCGGAGGCGAACATAATCAGAAACAGAGGGATTGAGAACGGCATGTCGACCTTGAGGAAGGATGGGGCTTCAAAGGTCTTGGAGGGAATCACCACCATTGAAGAGGTTTTGAGGGTTACCCAGGAGTAAGATGCCTGTCTTTGAATACAAAGCCTTGAACGGCAAGGGCAAGAAGGTTAAGGGGATTATAGATGCCGACAGCCTTAGGGCCGCCCGGTTGAAATTGAGGGGCAATGGGATTTTTCCTACGGAGATATGGGAAGACACCCGGTCGGAGACCCCGGTTTCCTCCCGAGATCTGAAGGTTTCGAAGATACTCGGAAGGATAAGGGCACAAGATATTGTCATAATGACCCGCCAGCTTTCCACGCTTTTAGGCGCAGGCCTGTCCTTGATGGCCTCCCTCACAGCCCTCATAGACCAGGTTGACAATGCGTCTCTCAAGAAGGTAATCACGCAGGTCAGGGAGGAAATCACCAAGGGGAATACCCTTGCCGATGCCATGGCCCACTACCCACGGGTCTTCCCGAACCTTTATGTCAATATGGTGCGTGCAGGGGAGGAGAGCGGCACACTTGAGGCCATTCTTTCTCGTCTGGCGGACTTCTCTGAAAATCAGATGCGGTTGCGCAACAAGGTCTTGGCCGCTCTCGTGTATCCGATATTGATGATCTTTGTCGGCGCCGCTGTTGTGGCCTTTCTCCTTACCTTCGTGATCCCCACCATCACAGAGATATTCAGTGAGATGGAGCAAACCCTTCCTATTCCCACAATCCTGTTGATATCTGTGAGCAACTTCATGAGGGGATTCTGGTGGATTATACTCCTCATCTTGATTGCCGTAATCGTGGGAGCAAATGGTTACATACGAAGGACTGAACCCGGGAGACTTCTATACGATAGGTTGAGATTAAATGTTCCCCTCTTTGGGAACATCGTAAAAAAGACAGCGTTGTCAAGGTTCTCAAGGACACTGGGCATGTTGCTGAAGAGCGGTATCCCTCTATTGCTCGCCATGGATATTGTAAAGAGCGTGGTGAATAACCGAGTGCTCTCCAAGGCTATTGAATCTGCGCGGGAATACGTCCGGGAAGGAGAGGATATTGCCGCGCCTCTGGGGCGAAGCAAGGTCTTCCCTCCCCTTGTGATCCATATGATCTCTGCAGGGGAGAAGAGCGGGGAACTGGAAGATATGCTCTTGAAAGTTGCGGATTCTTACGACAACGAGGTGGAGACAATGGTATCTGCCTTGACGTCAATACTGGAACCTGCCTTGATCCTTGTCATGGGCGTGGTGGTTGGATTTATTGTCCTGGCCACACTCCTGCCCATATTAGAGATGAACCAGATCATCAGGTAAAATGGAGAAGATGAGTGGAATATCTGTAATCCAAAAAGCATGGAGGTGAATCGATGAAGCGGTATCTCAATAAGGGAGGGTTTACCCTGATAGAATTGATGATTGTTCTTGTCATCCTCGGTATTCTTGCAGGTTTGATCATGCCAAGGATTATCGGAAAACCGGAAGAGGCCAGGAGGATGAAGGCGAGGATTCAAATTAACAGT
This sequence comes from Deltaproteobacteria bacterium, assembly GCA_030643245.1. GTDB lineage: Bacteria > Desulfobacterota > UBA8473 > UBA8473 > UBA8473 > JAUXHQ01. The sequence goes on along the minus strand of DAOWME010000012.1, from coordinate 17,439 downwards.
ATTGAACAGGCATTAAAGCTGTACTATATTGATAACGGAGACTACCCCAGCACCGAACAAGGACTTTTGGCCCTGGTTGAAGAACCGGAGACCGAACCTGTGCCGAGGAACTGGAAAGATGGCGGATACCTGGAAAAGGGGAAGATACCAAAGGACCCATGGGGGGATCCTTACATCTACCTTTCTCCGGGAGTACACAGCAGGGAATATGATCTCGAATCTTTCGGGGCCGATGGTGAGGATGGCGGGGAAGGAAAATATGCGGATGTTCAAAGCTGGGACATGGAAGAATAAAGAAGGGTTTACCCTGATTGAGCTGTCCATGGTCTTGATCATTATTGGCATCATATCCGTCTTTGCCGTTCCCAGACTCACAAATCTTTTATGGCATGGGGACGTAAAATCGGCCACGCGGAGGTTGTCATCGGTCATTAGGTATACCCATAATTGCACAGCAATGTCCAAGACAAGACATCGTTTGAACTATGATTTGGATGCAGATAGATACTGGGTTACCTTTAGAGATGCTGAGGGAGCATTTGTTGAAGACAGGTCAACCCTTGCAAAGAAGATGGTCCTGTCTAACAAGGTTAGGTTTAAGGATGTCTATACACCGAGAGAGGGTGAAGTCATACACGGGATCGCATATACTGAGTTTATCCCTAACGGATTGGTTGAGGATACGGTGATACACCTGGAAAATGATGAGGATAAGGTTTTCACGCTTATGATAAAGCCGTTGACCGGAAGCGTGAAGGTCTATGACCGGTATATTAGGGTGACCAGATAGATTGCAAATTAAGAGCAGATAATTGATCCTATGTATGAAACGTAAGACCGATACGGGAAAAGACACGGGTTTCACCCTGCTGGAGGTAATGGTAGCCCTCGCGCTTATGGGGATCGCCTTGGTTGCAATCCTTCGGTCTCTCGCCATGAGTGTGGACGTTAGTAATGAATCGAAGAACATCTCCATCGCAACCCTTTTAGCTAAAGGCAAGATGGCTGAGCTGGAGAGCTTGGGATTCCCGGATGTTGGGGAGGCAAGTGGGGATTTTGGAGAAGAGTCTCCGGGTTTTCGTTGGGAGAGGCGTGTGAGCGAGACCGGGGTAGAGGACCTGAGAAAGGTTGTGGTAAGGGTTCTTTGGCAGGGGGACGGGAATGACAAGAAGGTGGAACTGGTTACGCTCATTTCAAAGAGGTGAGGACCCCAAGGGTTTTACATTGGTGGAGATATTGGTTGCCGTTACCATACTTTCCATTATCCTCACTATTATCTACGGTTCTTTTGCAGCCAGCACCAAGTCCATAAGTACCTGTCGTGAGCGGAGCGATATCTATCAGATCGCCAGGCTGAGTTTGGATAGGATGGCCGAAGATATAAGCTGCGCTTTCCTCCCCGAAGTCCTGGATCTTGGGGACATCAAGTTCGGGTTCACAGGAGAAGATGGAGAGACGGAGGGTATGCCCCGGGACGTTCTCAATTTTATCTCCACATCTAACCTGCAGTTCGGAAAGGGGTTGAAGGGGACAGGTCTGTGTGAGATAGGGTACTACATGGAGACCGACCCGGAGACAGATGAACTTCTGCTAATCAGAAGAGAGGATGACAGCATAGATGATGAAACAGACAAAGGAGGGTTTGCCCGGGAGCTGGCAGACCGTATAAAGTGCCTAGATTTCAAGTACTATGATGGTGAGGGGGAAGAGTCGGAGGAATGGTACTCTGATGATAGAAATAGTCTCCCCAGGATGGTGAAGATCATACTGACTATGGAAGACGAGAATGAACAGATGCTCGATTTTTCCACACGGGTTTATCTCGAGATGTCAAGTGGCCTGGACGGGCTCTGAGGCAAGGGAGAGCGGTGTTGCCCTCGTCCTCACACTACTGGTCATAACTATCCTTTGTGTGATGGTCGTGGAGTTCAACTACTTGATGCGGGTTGACATTACTATTGCCGCCAATATCAGGGATGGGAACAGAGCCCTGTACATTGCGAAGGCGGGGGTTAATGTTGCCATGGCCATCCTGAGAAAAGACGATAATAACTATGATGCCCTATCTGAGGACTGGGGCAAGTTGGCAGAGCTTACTAGGGTTCCCTCGATTTACTCAGAGTACCTCGGGGAAGGAAACATGACCGTTTCTATTGTTGATGAAAGCGGCAAGATAAATGTCAATAAGATAAAAGTCAATAAGACTACAGGCGAAAGCTCCGCAAGCTCACAGCAGTTAAGGGAGCTCCTCACATTATTGGAGATTGATGTGGGCATTATTGATAACATTATGGATAGCATAATAGATTGGATTGACAGAAATCTTGACCCCGAAACCTATGGTGCGGAAGATGATTACTATCAGGGGCTCGAGGACCCGTATCCCTGCAAAGACGGCACTCTGGAGACAGTCTCTGAACTACTGATGGTTAAGGGGATAACAGAGGAGATATTTTACGGAACCAAAGAGCATAAGGGCATAGGGGAATTCCTGACCGTTCACTCTGACGGCAAGATAAATATCAATACCGCAGATTCACTGGTCTTGCAGGCGTTGGGCTATTTGGAAGACGATGAGTGGACTTATCCCATAGATGAGGACATGGCTCAGAGTATAATAGATCACAGGACAACAGAGGTATTCGAAGACGAATCCGAGCTTAGAGATAATGTGGATGGCATGAGCGAGATCTATGAAGATATAGAGGGCCAAATAACCGTTAGGACCCATTTCTTTTCCGTGGATGCGGTGGGAGAGGTAAACACCGTGCAAAAAAGGATCCGGACCATAATACGCCGGGAAGGCGGAGGTTCTATGAAAACCTTTTACTGGGCTGTGGAGTAAACGATGCATTTTCTGGTTCCACACAGGATCGTAGGCCTAGACGTAGGAACAGACACCATAAAGGCCGTTCAGGTAACCAGCGGATTTAAAGGTCCCGTGGTGACAGGGTTCGTTAAGAAAAAGAGGGACGGCAACCGGTCAGATGATCCTGTGGCTGCTCTGTCCGAAGAGATAAGAAATATGCTGGATGAGGTGTCCATGGAGGGGGATGTCTTCGTATCTTCCGTGTCGTGCAACTCCATAGCGGTCCGAAATCTAAGGCTTCCCTTCCCAAACCTTAATAAAGTACGTCAGGCAATAAAGTATGAGGTGGAATCCCTCCTTCCTTTTCCACCGGATGATATGCTGGTCGATTTCTCCGTTGTGGACAAGAGGTCGAGAGATGGGATGGGCTTGTTGGTAATGGCTGTCCCAAAGGAGGCTGTAAGATGGCATATTGAGGTAATGAAGGGGGCCTCCATAGAACCGGAGATTATCGATATAGACTCGTCCGCGCTTTTCTATTGCCTGGAGGCCATGGGAGACGATCAAAAAGACAGGACCGTTTCCATTATTGATATCGGAGCAGAGAAGACTTCTGTAAGTATTGTGAGAGACGGGGTCCTTAGCCTTGTCAGGAGCATACCCGTGGGAGGAGAGGCCATAAGCAGGGCAATATCGGAAGAGTTGTCAATAACCCGGGACACCGCAGAGGACCTCAAGAGAAAGAAAGGGACAATCTTACTTGAATATCTTGATGACAGGTATGAATCAGTCGAAGGGGATAGCGCAAAATTCACGATGTCGCGGGTCATCGTCGATACCCTTGACATGTTGAAGAGAGATATAGACCTTTCATTTTCCTTCTATCAAACCATCTTTTCAGATGAAAATATTACGGAAATCCTATTAACAGGCGGAACCTCAAACATTGGCAATATTGACAAGTATTTTGAACGAGAAATTGGCATTAAGACCTCCCTGTTCACCCCTTTGCAGGATCTTCCAAATTCCATGGGTGACATGGGAAGAGCTGACGAATCTATTATGACCGGCGCCCTCGGTCTCGCCCTCAGTTGCGCCAAGAGAAGAGGTTCCAGGGTAAATTTTAGAAAAGAGGAGTATAGCCTCAAAAAGAAGTATGGAGATATTACAAGAGATTTAACCTTTATTCTTGTAGGGTTGTTTCTCGTCTTTTCCTTGACTATGGGCAACCTGTTAACCAATCTGTACCTTAAGGAAAAGCGGTGCGCGGGGATCAAGACGGAGATACGGCAGGTTTTTGTCAGGACCTTTCCCAATGTAAAAAATATAGTAAATGAAATACAACAGATGAAAAACGGGATACGTGAAGAGAAGTCCGGAAGCACGTTGTTTAACGGGTTACACGGAAGCACTGCCTTTTTGGACCTTTTAAGGGAGGTTAGCGTAAGGATACCTGCGGGAAAGGAGATTAAGGTAACGAAGATGAAGATGAATAGTGAGAATATCAGTGTCGGAGGAGAGGCCAATTCCTTCGATACCGTAGACAAGATGAATTTTTCACTTAAGGAGTCGAAATTATTCAAGAAGATCGAGATAAAGGATGCAAAGATGAGTACCCGCAAGGGGGTTGTGAGTTTTGATCTCAGGATGAGTATAGCTGATTAGGGGTCTGTATGGTGAAAAGACTGAACAGTCGTGAAAAGATAATGGTTGCGAGTGGAGCGGCCCTGTTGGCTTTCTTTTTCGTGTTTCAGTTTGTGGTTTCTCCTGTTCGGGACAGGTTGGACCTCCTCGATAGGATAATACCTAAAAAGGAACAGGAGTTGGCGGAGATCATTCGACTGAAGAATGAATACGATGCCCTAAAGAGAAGTGGGCGTCAAACAGCCAGGAGAGTGGGAGAAGGGGAAGGAACTGTCACGCTTTCATATCTGGAAAGCCTGGCGGAAAAAGCCGGGCTAAAGAATAACATCCGGCATATGAAGCCGTTAGGCAAATCCAAAGGCGAGAGTTATGTGGAAAATTCAATGGAGATCAAGCTTTCAAGGATTCCTATAGAATCACTCGTTAGATTCCTATACGATATCGAAAACTCGAAAAAGCCCGTTAAAGTGAGGGAATTGGATATTTTGATCAACAAGAGAGACTTTACAACTCTTGATGCGAAGATTCAAATCGTTTCTTTCGAATCGACCTGAGTGAGATGGGGCGCACTGCTATGGCACAGCTATCTTGGGACTTTCTAATGTGCCCCTGACGGGAAAAGAGAAGTATCCCTTCTTATCCTTATTAAGCTGTTTGAATAATCTGAAGACCAGGCGATACTTTTTTTCAAATTCCTTTGTCGGTTTAAACCTTAGCCTCAGCCTCAGTGGGCTCTCTCCAATCTCCTTTCCTATTAAGATCTTGCCTGCGAAACTAAATTCAATATCTTCTCCGCGAAGGGAGAGTTCCTTCAGGTCCATCTTGTCTCGTGTCAGTTCAAAGGCACAGTCAATACCGTTGTAAGAGATCTCTTTAAATCTTATCCCCTTTATGTTGATCCCTTTGATTTTTCCGTTTTCAACAGTCAGGATGGTGTCTCCCCTGAGTACGGGCGTATTGAAATCCTCTACAACTACCTTTAACTTACCGTCAACCTTTCCCGAAGGATAAAAACCAGGGTATTTATCTAAAGGCAATGACTTTGAAAGATTCACATCATAGATACTCGCGGCAATGGAAGCCGTCCTGGTCTTTGCCCCACGTCTAATTTTTGCTTTTCCTTTTATCGTGCCGTCATAGGCATCTATCTTATATTTAAAGTCGAGATGACCCACGAAAAGAGGGAGTATTTGAAGCCTTGCCCGAACTCCCTTAGCCTGGAAGATCGGAACGTTCTTATTCTTGACATCCGTCGTTATCTTAACGTCCTTGAGGTGCAGACCACTGGGGAAGACGAGCCGGAGGTCTTTGATGGTGAGGTTGTATGAAAGGTTATTTTCAAAGGATGTAATGATCAATTGTCTTGTCTTTTCATAGGGAAACCTCATATATACAAGCAGCACGAATAGAAGGGCTCCAAATAAGAGATATCCTGAATATGTGAGTATCCGGTTTTTCATAGCCAGCGCTCAATCAATACTTATCATTGGCCAAGGAATTCCACAGGAGTAACAACACTGCCGGCAAATTTATCCGTGAAGTGATCATTGTCCCAGGTAACCAGTGTTGAAATGAAAGGTAAGTGCTTTCTGCAGACGGCTATCATCAATGCATCGCCAAGGGAAGATCTTTTCTCCAACAGATCAAATATTTCTTTGATCCCTATTAGAGGGAAACTGCTCTCCATGGTCGAGGCGGGTTGAACGGTGACTTTATACCTGTCCTGAAAGTAAAACCACAGATCGTACAGTTGCTTTTCGTTGAGATTAAAGGACAGAATGCCGCAAAGCTCTAAGAGGTTGACGACCGTTGTAAACCCTGTTCCGTTCTGTGCTATTGTACTCAGAAATGTTTGGTTTTCCTTGTAATGGATATCTCTTTTGTGACGGAGGTCTATCACAAAGATATTTGTGTCGATCAAGACCGGTTTTTGTTCCGAACCCACGCTGTTGCCTCCTGCCAGTCGTGAAATGCAGGTTTTGTTTTTTCCAGTGATCCTTCAATACTCCTCCAGGCTTCTTCAAATGAGTCCATTCCCTGTAATATGCTTTTCTCATTTTCGGAGGAGGGGATAATTGTAGCAATTGGTTTTCCTCTGTATGTGAGGGTTAACCGTTCACCTGATTTGACCCTTTTGATAACATCACCGGTCCTTTGTTTTAATTGTCTGGCTGTTATGATGCCCATATTGCGCTCCATGTAGTCACTTTAGATGTATAGTAATCACTTCAGCCCATTTTGTCAAGAATATTGTTTTACCCTCTGCAACTTCATAATCGGAAATTATTCGACCTGTGCAGTTAGGGACGTGGCCGAAATAACTTCCCCATTTGTACATCTCATCTTCAGGCCATCTTTGCCCGATCTTCAAACACAAAATATCATATTCAGTCTTATGCCAGAGTGTAGTTCATAACAAGCAAACGAAATAAGGGACGGGGACGGTTTGGTCGCGTGAGCGTTGATAAGATCGGCCCCACCCTGTCTTTACCACCCAGGATGGAGACTAGACAATCCAAGCACGATCTGCGACAGGAACCTTTAAGATGTTTCCATAGCCGAAGCTCTTGGACAAAAGCCTCTCTTTGATTGGGGCTATATCCCTTTGTTCCCTGATGAGATTTGTAATGACCCCGGCTTTATCGATCTCTCCAAGGAAGATCGCCCCTTTCAGACGATCTTTTTCAAAGATGAGTTTCTTGTAAACCTTCTCCTTCTTGTTGTATCTTATGACCTCTTCATGGTAATCGCAGCCCTCATGCAAGACTATGCCTACTGAGATTAAAGGTGTATCGAAAAACTGCACCGAATTCATCATCATCGATCCGGGAAAGTTCCTCTTAATCCCCGCCATATTGGAACCGGCGATCCTCCCTTGCAGAACGGCCTTGGGCCATATGGGATTTATGAACCTCCTGCCTCCTCCAAGGAAATCAATGTCTTCCACTACATCCCCTGCAGCGTAAATGTCCTCCAGATTCGTCCTCATCTGTGAGTCTGCAACTATGCCTCCCCCGATCTCTACTTCCGTTCCTTCCAACATGTCGATATTTGGTTTCACACCGGCAGCCATGACAACCATGTCACTCGCCACATATTGACCGTCGGATAACCGGACCCCATCACTACTGACACGGGAGACCTTTACCCCTGTCAACACATTGACGCCATTTCCTTCAAACACCTCTCTCAGTATTTCTCCTGCAGTAGAATCCATGACCCTGGGAAGCAATATCTCATATTTTCCAAGGACAGTGACCTCCAGCCCCAGAGAATTCAAGGCGGCAGCCAGCTTCAACCCTATGAGACCGGCTCCGATAACCGTCGCTCGCCTTGCCTGAAGAGCAGCTTCCTTGACGGCTTGGGCATCCTCTATGGTTCTTGCGGTGAAGAAATTCTCTATCCCGGTGTCTATATCTACCGATACCCTTGGACCGGCCCCGGTTGCAACCAGGAGTTTACCATACTCTATTTCCTGACCGGAAGAGAGGGCTAAAGTATTTTTTCCCGGATATACCTTGTCCACTTTTTCACCAAAGAGGGTGTTGATATCCATCTCTTTATAAAAGGTGTCGGTGCGCAGGTATGTCTTTTCCAGAGAGGCCTTACCTGAAATGAAATCAGGGATAAGACTCTTGCTGTAAAAGGTGTGCAGCTCATCGGATATGATAGTAATGGGAGAGGACCGGTCTATAACCCTGATTGTTTCAGCGGCGCTCACACCGGCAGCGCTGTTGCCTATAATGACATGGTTCATATAAAGTCCTCCTAGTATTAATATGAGTGTAACCTTTTTTTGTTTAATGTTCAGCATTCATGATCATGTTTATTGCCGGTTGCTTGCTTCTTGTTGCTCGTTGTACGTAAGGGTCTGTCGTAACCCCATGTAATCCAATGAAAATCTGGTGTAGTTGTAACCAATGCTTGATGCAGAAGTGTAGTTCACAACGGGCAACAAGAAGTAAGCGGCCGGCAACTGAAATGCGGGAACGAAAAAAGGTTACATCATATACCCAAGGCCTCCCGCTTGGCCATAATATGATCGAGGATAAGCTTTGCAGCCTTGAATGGGTCTACCTCCACGGCAAACTTGGCGCCTATCAAGTCTTCGGCCCCCTCTGTGAGAAGTGCGGTTACATTTGCGCTTCCAAGTACCGGCGGCACGGCTCCCAAGACAGTATAGATGCCCGAGGCAACAACATAGGTGCCGATACTTACCGCCTTTTCACTCATCCATTCCGGGGCTGCGCCTGCCACGGGGAGGTCACTGATATCGACTCCGAGGGCATTTGCTATAGCGGCACAGGCCGTGAGGATTCGGCTTATATCCACACATGAACCCATGTGGAGGACAGGTGGGATGCCGAGTGACCGGCAGACCGCCTTGAGACCATCGCCGGCTTGGTCCGCTGCCTCCGGCAAGAGCAGACCTGCCTTGGCGCATGCTATGGCATTGCACCCGGTATTTATCACAAGGACATCGTTTTTGATCAATTCCTTGACCAGGTTAAGGTGGGCATAGTCATGTTGTATCTTGGGGTTGTTGCAGCCCACAATACCCACAACACCTTTGACGGCCCCTGACTTTATGGCGTCAAGCAGGGGATCGAGACTACCTCCCAGTGCATTTACAATAGCCTCCACGCTGAAGCCCACCATACATTCCATTTTTTCATCAGGGATCTTAACCTTAGCGGCGTTGCGGGCAGGGTAGTTTTCTACGGCTGCCTTTACTATCTCTTTTGCGATGTCAAAGGCCTTATCTTCATGAAACTCTATATGAGTCGCACCGGGGAACTTGGCCTTGGGTGAGGTTGATATTATCTTCGTATGAAAGCATCCGGCCAGGTCGGGAAGGGCCGGCATGATACACTGCACGTCAACCACCATGGCCTCAACCGCCCCGGTTATAATCGCCAGTTCTTGCTGCAGGAAGTTACCGGCGATGGGGGTGCCGTGCCGCATCAAGACCTCGGTTCCCGTACAGCATATGCCGGCTATATTGATGCCATTAGCGCCCTTCTCTTTGGCCAATGCTATGAGATCCGCATCATCTGCGGCTGCCACAATCATCTCAGATAGGGTAGGTTCATGTCCGTGAATAATGATATTTACCTTATCAGAACTGAGAACCCCCAAATTGGCCATGGACTTGATGGGTTTAGGTGTACCGAATAGCACATCAGACAGTTCAGTGGCGATCGTTGATCCGCCCCATCCGTCGCTCAGGGCCGTTCTCAGCCCATGCAGGATCAAGTTGACATAGTCATTATCCACACCGATATGGGTACGGTGCATGGCCTCCACGATCTCGCGGTCAACACCGCGGGGATCGATCCCCAGCTTCCGCCACAATTCAACACGTTTTGAAGGGGCGCGACGGGTAAACCGGATAGGACCCTCCTGGTTGCCGAACTCTGCATATGCAGCCCGCGCCAGATCTCCGGCAACCTCTTCTTTGTTCCGCCCCTCTGTGTCAATACCATACTCAGCGGCCAGGGCGTTCAACTTGGCCGTATCTTTGATCTCGTATCCTCCACTCTTTCCCTCAGCGGTCAGGAGCAACGCATGGGTGATATCTCTTCCGTGATCGGAGTGTGCCGCTGCTCCGGCGGCGATCATTCGAAGCAGGTTGCGGGCAACTATTATATCGGCTGTGGCGCCGCAGACGCCCTGGTCAGGCCCTTCCCCAAAGGGATCTATACGACACGGCCCCATATTGCAGTTTCGACAGCAGAGACCCAACTCCCCAAAACCGCATTGAGGTTGCTGTGCTTCAAGACGGTCCCATGCTGTGTCTATCCCTTGCCTTTCGGCCTCCCGGAGCATGATCTGACTTGCAGTATCCACCGAACGCTCGGATGCTCGATCTTTTACATCCATTTTTAACCTCCTTTTCACGGATTATAATGCTTTCACAAGCCTTCCTCTTCTTAGCTTCTCAGTCTCTTCAAGCGTTGTAAAGAGAAGCGCTCCTGTCGGACACGCCTCAACACATGCGGGCTCGTCCCGTTCGTAGCAACGGTCACATTTTATGGCCACCCTGGAGTCCTTTTCTCTGCCGATTACGCCAAATGGACAGACCATAACGCACATCCAGCAACCTACACATATTTCCCTGTCATGGACAACCAGGTTTGTCTCGCTGTCCCACTTCATTGCCCCTGATATGCATGCATCAACACATGGGGCCTCGCAGCAGTGACGACACTGAAGTGGGACCTTCTTGCCGTCCCCATACTCAACGAAGACCCGCCTCCTTGGGAGGGGACTTTCGGAGAGGGCGGCAAATAGATTCTTAGACCGGGAATGCTCGACCCTACACGCCAACTCACAGGATTTACAGCCAACGCATCTCCCTATATCAATGAATATTTCTTTCATATGATCACCTCCTTTGTTTCGTTTTTCGTTTTTCGTTATTTGTTATTGGTTCACTGGTTTATTGGGAAAATCCTCTCGTGTAAGAGAGGGACAAACAACGAATAACCGATAACCGATAACCGATAACCGATAACTGATAATCAACGATCAATATCGTCCCAGTAGCCTTTGTAATCAATGAAGAGCACGTTTATCCCCTCGTCTTTATCGACGGTTACCTTGCCCTTGCTTACAATCTCTTCGATCCTGCCGGGTTGACTCAATCTTTGGTGAAAGTCTGTTATTCGGTTCCATGGGGGGTAGCCCTTGAAAACCACATACCAGAGAGCGTTGGGGATAGACTGGCTGTTGCTCTCCTCCTCTTTCCTTATTCGATCATTGATATTGACCAGGAGGTGGAAGAGGTTCGGGTTTACCTTCGTGTCTTCCGTAAGGTGCATCTTCTTCCCCGTACCACCATAGGTAAGAGGTATAAGCACCCCCAACCCGTATTTAAACTGAACCTGATCGATCTTATCAAGATACTCATCCTTAAACCTATCCCAGTCTTTAGAAAGGCCTTCCCGGCCAACATACCTTTCAAAGCCATCACCTATCATGCCCGCATAGAAATCGAGCGTTAAATGAGGCTTCTTGCCAATCTTGGAGAAGGCCATCATGTAACCCATCAAACGCCAGTCAAGATGCTTTCTCGACTTTTCCTGCAATCCTTTCCTGATTTCAGCTGGATCTCTGGCTGCCGCAAAAATCTGCCCCATCTCCTTCCTTATCTCAAGGTAGTTTCCTATCATGGTGGGGGAAATATCGTTTATGTGATAGCCCCAGACATCAATCATCGTGAAGAGGGTTAGAGAATCAAGAAACAGTTCTATAGATGCTTTGTTACTCAGAATTGTACAGAATTCTCTGTCCTTCAAAAGCAGTTCAAAAGAGAGATACGAAGATTCCCCGGTATAAAGTGTACCTATGAGAAGATGATGCCGGACCACTGTCTGTATCAGAATGGCTTCCTCCTCTGATAACCCCATATCTTTGAGGAGACTGAATTCAGAGATCATCTCAGCGCTCTTCTCGTTATGCCTCCTTTTATCCTCAAATCGACCGATATCATGAAGCCACAGGATTATGGGTATCACCAGCGGTGAAAATGAGGCTATGGAACGAGCCAGGTTAGAGACATCTCTGATGTCATCTCCATCCAATCCGCTCTCCGGAAAATCTCCTGAACAGATACGATTATAAGCGGCTTGAGTCTGAAATGTGTGGGGAAGTGTTCTAAAGAATTCCTGTGGGTCTTCGTCCAACCCTTTCCTGCATATCTCTTTGAGGGGAGGAAACAAGCTTATGAGGGACCCAAACTCAGAGGTTTCATCTATATGTTCTCTATTGCTATCCAGCCAATCCAAAGAGATGCTCCGGGAGAAGGCAAGCAATTTATCCCCAAAGTCCTTTTCTGATGCCAAAATATCTCCTGATTGTTTGATAACGCCCATATACGCCTCCAATCGCCGTCATTGAAATTTACTTTTTTCTTCTTCAATTCCAGCCTTAGTTCCTTCCAGCAGATCCTCCATGTCATCATCTTCTAATGTAATACCCAGAATCTGCCAGGATTTCAGCCGGGACAGGTCCACGTCTTCCTCAGGTTCTCTATATCCATGACGACGGCGGTTATATCCAAGGGTAGAAGTATCAGTATGGCTATCCAGAAAGTTGAATCGAGATGCGGAATCGATATAAAAGGGAGTATGGCTAGAAGAAAGGGAACCGAATATCCGAGTCTAACCCATGCGATCAGATATTCATTGGTGTCCTTCAGTGCCTTCTTACTCAGGGCATCGCTCGTTGCCAGGGACATGGCACAGAGTAACGAGAGGGCAAACCATAGCATAATAACACCACAGACTCAAAGAAAGCCGTCCTCCTTCTGTCTAATCGTATCTCCACAAGAGTCCTTATAGATATATCTTTCAAACAACCTATGGTATCCGGTCCATTTGGATTTTGTGTCCTTTTCCTTTTCAATGAACTCCTGAAACCCCCTGATCTTTGAATCCATATCATCAAGGTAGTAGAGAATAATGGCCTCTAAGGTCTTCGGCCTCTTGGGAGAGCCAAACTCATACTGGCCATGATGGCTTAAGATAAGGTGTTTCAAGAGCATCGCTAAATCCCTGGGGAAGTCTCTAACTTTAAGGATCTTCTCTTCGATCATCCCAACCCCGATAGTAATGTGACCGAGGAGCCTTCCCTTATCAGTATAATTAAAGGATTTGTCATATGACAGTTCATGGATTTTGCCGATGTCGTGCAAAATCCCTCCTGTCAAAAGAAGATCGGTATTCAATCCCTGATAGTGCTTCACCACGTCCATGATCAACTTTCCCACCGACAGAGAATGTTCCAGAAGGCCCCCTATATAGACATGGTGTAATCCCTTGGCAGCCGGGGCAATCTTGAATAACCTCGTGAATTCTTCATCTTCAAAGAAAAGGTCGAGAAGCTCTCTCAGGTACCTGTTTCCTACTACTTTGGAAATTTCAACGAGTTGCCCAAACATCTTCTCGATATTCTGCTCGGTTTTCGGCAGGAAGTCATCGACAAATATTTGCTCCTCCGGACACTTCTCCAGGTCAAAAAGAACCAACTGGAGGTTCTTACGATACTTTGACGCCCTGGATTGCACCCTGATAAAATCGTCCTTTTCAAATAGGGTGGAGAAATATTCAGCCTTTTCCCAGACCCTGGCACTTACGTCCCCTGTCCTATCCCCAAGTTTCAGACTGAGGTATGGTTTACCGTTCCTTGATACGGCTATATTTTTTTCTTTTACCAGGAAGACACTCTCGATCTTATCATTTTCCCTTATATCTTCGACAAATACGCTCTTCATTTATTCCTCCCGGCAAGAAAGGTAGAGAATATAACCACTATTAATGGGCATCCTTCATATATCGGTTTACACTTTTGAAATTATGGCTGCTTCAACGGTGGTCAAATTTTAACCCGTGCAGAACTCGCATCTAAGTGAGCATAAAGAAAGAACAGTCTAAAACTATTAAATTTAAGATATAGGTTTTGGAACTACAAACATTCTAAAAAAGGGGCTTTCCCCCTGTTCTTTCTTAACGCTCACTAAAACGCTCAAACAGCTTCACGGGTTAAAATTTAACCACCGTTGAATCTGTGCCGAGACCGTTTTTTTATTCGAAAGTGTAAACTACTTTATAGCTTTTATGAAGGATGCCTATTAATGCAGTGATTCTTACATATTGGACACTGAAAGTCAAGGAGAGAAGAGACCTTGCAATCCTGATGATACCATCTATTGCACAGCTCGAAAAACCTGTGAGTGGGCCATGGTGCGCACATTATTCTTTGCCATACTAACGACTTATGCTACAATACCTTTTCCAAATCGTAACAGTTTGCAGGGTGCATGGAAAATAACTTCAATAGGCCGTAAGGGTTTCTCGTGTCCGTCATCGCATCCATTCTTGCCTTTAAAAAAAGGGGGTGGGGACTCAGGACAAGGTTATATTTTGTCCTATGGTTTCTGGCTCTAATGATTCTGATGGTCGTCGCCCTTTCCATATATAGGGAGTATCGCCTGGTCACTGAGGACTGGGAGCGAGAAAGAAGAGATCTGGTAGGGGCGTTTGCAATTACGTTTATCCATATTCTCGACAAAGAACCGGGGAAAGCAATTGACCGGAAAGCCCTGGACAGCTATATTGGTGATATAATGGAGAATCAAGACCGTAGCGTAGAATATGTCGTTGTAACAGACACCTCAGGGGAAGTATTAGGTTATGGTTGCAATAGCGGTTTGGAGGGGTTCGCAAAAACCTATCATGGTAAACGTCCTACGGAGAGCATAGCGACTGATAAGGTACCGCGCCGAAGAGGCGAAGATGAGGAAGGGATCCTGGAAGTTTCCAAGCGTTTGGTCAGTGGATCCGATGAGCTGGGCGCCTTGACAATCGGGTACTCTAAGCATGGTTTACAGACCAGGTTGGTCAAGCGGCATTTGGTCAAGCCATTCAATAAGATGATTCTCTTAGCTGCCGGATTCATTCTCTTCACTTCGGCTGTTGTATATGTCTTAATCTTGAAGATGATCCACCCCATACTCGAATTGGCCAATGACCTGAGAGAAGTGGGCAAGGGAAATCTATCCATCCGCTCCACTATCGGTCACAAGGACGAAATAGGATTTTTAAGTCAGGCATTTAACTTCATGATGGACAACCTCAACCGTGCAAGGGAAGAGCTGGAAAGTACCCGGTCCCACATGATTCAGACGGAAAAGATGGCCGCCATGGGGAAACTGTCGGCGGGGTTAGCCCATGAAATCAATAATCCGTTGGGAGGAGTCTTGACGTGCATTGAGACCCTCAAGCAAGATTCCCGAGATGAGGAACTGAGGACAAGATACCTTGAGCTTATCCATACAGGCATGCAACGAATAAAAAGAACAGTCAAACAACTCTTGAATTTTGCCGAGCAAAGGAGTTTTCATCCCGAGCCGACTAATATCAATATATTGGTGAATCGAACCATTGAAATGACTTTTCATCACTTTTCCTCAAATATGATCTCCCTCCATAAAAATTTTGATGAGAGCCTTCCAGAAATCCTGGCGGACCCTCATCAATTGATTCAGGTCTTTATCAATCTGATATTGAATGCAGTACAGGCGATGCCGGAGGGGGGAGACTTATCCATCAAAACGTCTCATGAGGACGGTAGGGTGAAGATTGCAATAAAGGATACCGGGTGCGGCATACCGGAGGAGAACCTGAACAGGATCCTCGACCCTTTTTTCAGCACAAAAGGACCGGGACAAGGAACCGGGCTTGGTCTTTCCGTTAGTTATGGGATCATCCAAAGCCATGGCGGTGAGATAGAGGTGGAAAGTCAAGAATACATTGGGAGTGAATTTACAATCATCTTGCCCGGTAATCATCAGCGGGAGATAAACGGGAAATCTCTCTTCAGGGGGTACAAGTATGGAAAGAGGTAGGGTGTTGCTTATAGATGACGAACCCATCTT
Organism: Deltaproteobacteria bacterium; assembly: GCA_030643245.1. Taxonomy (GTDB): domain Bacteria; phylum Desulfobacterota; class UBA8473; order UBA8473; family UBA8473; genus JAUXHQ01. Next base: position 1,546 of record DAOWME010000012.1, on the reverse strand, counting down.
GCTCGTGACAGTTTCCGATGCCTTAACCAAGGCGGGATACACTGTGCAGGCGGTTAAGAGCGGTCAAGAAGGGCTCGCGGCTTTCCAGGAGGGGTCTTTTGATACCGTTCTATTGGATATGGTCATGCCGGATATATCTGGCATGGATGTGCTGAGAGAGATCAAAAACCTCTCTCCCCAGACCATAATTGTTATGGTTACGGCATATGGCACAATCGAAAGGGCCGTGGAGGCCATGAAATTGGGTGCCCACGATTTTATTGCCAAGCCTTTTTCTCTGGACGAATTGATCTTGAAACTGCAAAATATTACCTCTTTTCAATGTCTAAAAGATGAAAACATCTATCTTCGCGAGCGACTGGAGAAGAAATACCATTTTGGCAACCTCATAGGCAAATCCGATAGAATGCAGGAGATCTATGAACTCATCCGTACAGTATCTGCAACAGATTCAACCGTCTTAATTCAAGGTGAGAGCGGCACCGGCAAAGAACTGGTCGCTAACGCTATACATTTCAACAGTCGCCGAAAAGATGCCCCGTTCATCAAGGTCAGCTGTGCTGCCTTATCTGAGACCATCTTAGAATCCGAACTTTTTGGCCATGAAAAAGGGGCCTTTACTGGCGCTATTCAAAGGAAAATGGGGCGATTTGAGCTTGCGGATCACGGAACGCTTTTTCTAGATGAAATCGGCGACATATCCCCCACAGTTCAGGTGAAATTATTACGGGTGCTTCAAGAAAGGGAATTCGAGAGGGTGGGCGGCACCAAGACGATACAGATCGATGTCAGGATAATCAGCGCCACGAAATACAACATACGGGAGATAATGACCGAACGTCTCAGGGAAGACCTTTACTACCGCTTAAATACAATCGTATTTGAGCTTCCTCTCTTACGTGAACGCAAGGAGGATATTCCCCTTCTCGCCAAACACTTTCTGAATGAATTTAGGAGAAGGGGTTCCAAGAACATCGCTGGTTTCACGTCAGCTACCCTCGATCTGTTGGAACAGTACGAGTGGCCTGGCAATATTCGAGAGTTAAAGAATATCGTGGAAAGGGCTGTGGCTTTCTGCCGGACGAATAAGCTACAGGTAGCCGATCTTCCTCGAGAGATTCGAGAGATCTGCTTGAAGAAGAAACTCATTCAGCACCAGATTGAAACCCTGGAGGATGTTTTAAAGGCCGTGGAAAAAGAGTATCTACAGAAAGTTCTCCGAGTTACGCAGGGGCGAAAAGGTAAGGCGGCCGAGCTTCTCGGTATAAGCCGAAAAACCCTGTGGGAAAAAATGAGGGGTCACCAACTATCCAATAAAATCCCTCGCTAATGTCCATCCATAAATGGACTTCTTGAGAAAAGGGCACGAGTTGGTTTCCAATTCAGAAATGAGCAATTTTTTCTCCCCATTTGTGCATCTCATCTTCAGGCCATCTTTGCCCGATCTTCAAACACAAAATCCTCAAAATAGTTCGACTATTCCTGCGGTTTTGCGTTTTCAGATCGAACAAATCTAACCTAAATCTAAGCGCCAACTTGAGGAAGT
>DAOWME010000049.1 GCA_030643245.1 Deltaproteobacteria bacterium | reverse complement strand
CGATGCAAGAAAAAACAAACCCTACAAAACGCTTCCACTTCAATATGTTAAGTGGTGTCCCTGTAACTTCTCAATAAGTCCGGGTAATACCTATGGATTCCCGCTTCCGCGGGAATGACGGTCATCTTTGCGATATTACATAGATGACAGGATACCAGACCTTACCTCCTTGCCCGTCAAATAAACGCATCCGTCTGCCATTCGCCGAATACGCTCCTCAAAACGTCGCACTGTTCTTGAAGGGTTGCATACTCCTTTGACAGATCGATAAAGATGGGTATTAAATTGACTTCCTCCTTTTTAGCAGCCTTTTCCAGTTCCCCGAGAAGCCGGGTTACTTCCCTGTTGTTTCTTGTACGTTTCACTTCGACCAGGTTGGCCTTCTGCAACTCTTCGGCCTTGTACCTCTTCTCATCGGAGTACGGGTGCGCAATCATCTTGGTAGTGGTTACATCAAGCTCATAATCCTCAGTAAAACAATTAACCCCCACGATGAGTTCATCCATCTTCTCTATCCTGGCCTGACGTTCGGCAGCGCTCTTTGCAACCTCCCGCTGCATATAGCCTCCCTCAATAACCTTTACCGCGCCTCCCATCTGTTCAATCCTTTCTATCTCCTGCCATGCGGCTTCTTCCATCTTGTTGGTCAGAGATTCCATGAAATAAGAGCCTGCAAAGGGATCTATAACATCACACATCTGCGTCTCATACATTATGATCCTCGTTGCGTCCTCGGATAGCTGCCTTGCCTCAAGACTCCAGGCCAATCCCAGAGGTTCATCATATGGCGGGGATGCCATTGGTGGTCCTCCTGATAGGATACCGGCCATCGCTCCTATTACGGAGCGGCTGAGGTTGTTGAGCGCCCGCTGCTTTGTGGTACTGCTGAAACCGATATGGGCCCCAAGGATGCACCGGATCCTCATGCTGTCTTGCTTCTTTGCGCCAAACCTGTCCCTGACGATCTTGGCCCACATGCGGCGGGATGCCCTCTGAAACGCGATCTCATTGTATACCTGCATGCTCCCTCCGAATCCGTTAAAGGTAAACTTGGGGGCAAAGGCATCAATGTCGAGTCCTGCGTCGATACATTCCTGCAAATAGGCGATCCCTATGGCCAGACTGAAGGCCAACTCCTGCTCTCTGGTAGCCCCTCCCTCGCGGATATGATAGCCGCCGATACTCGTTATATTTATGCCTGGGAGGTTTTCCGTAAAGAAGACCGCGCTGTCTCTAAACATCCTCATGGAAGGAGCGGGAGGAAATATGTATGTGCCGCGGGAAACAAATTCTTTGAGTATGTCATTCTGGGGGGTACACTTCAATTTCGCCATTGGTATCCCCCTCTTTTCGGTAAGGGCTATATACATGGCAACCAGAATATTTGCCGGTGCGTTAATGGTCATGTTTGTTGCGACCTTGTCCACATCCTGGTCGCCGGTAAATGCCTCAAATATCACCTCAAGGTCCCTCAGGCTGTCTATTGCCACCCCGACCTTACCAACTTCTCCTTCAACCGCATCAGTGTCCGAATCGTACCCGCACTGGGTGGGAAGATCCATCGCCAGGTTCGGACCGCCAGTCCACCTCAATTTCGCCATCTGTTTATAATAATCTCTGGTGTCCTCCGGCGTACCATACCCGGAATAACCGCCGGCCCTCCTCAAATCTCCGGGTTTCGCACCCTTTTTAATCTTTGGGACCAGATTTACAGGATACGCCGATGGCGTAAAGGGGTATTGCCCAGGGAACCCAATGTCCCGTTCAAAGTCAAGGCCCTTGATATCCATGGGTGTATAGAAGTCCGTCGGCCTGTCCTCAATCCTGAACCTCTTGGCTGCAGGCATTCGCACCTTCTCCTCCCATTCCTTTCTTTTCTTACTCACTACATCCAATCCGTCTTCGTTGCTCATTGATAAGGTTACCTCCTTTGTATGCTTTGAAAAATCAAACCTACCCTCAATCTGAGCGCCAATTTGAGAAAGTTATTTCGGTCCCGTCCCCTAGTGAAAATCCCTTTTATCGAGTTTGTAGAATTTCATCTTTCTATAGAGGGTCCGTTGATTCAGTCCTGAGCGTCGTGACACCTGCCCGATCCGTCCATGATATTTCTCAAGAGCGAGCTGTAGATAATTCCGTTCCAGGGTCCCAACCTGTTCTCTCAGGGGAGGGTCGAGACTGAGAGCATTTGGTTCTGAGATCTCATCCATTTGCCGGTCTTCAGGGATGTCAAATTTATGAATAACCTTTCCAGGAGCCATTACGACCGTTCGCTCAATCACATTGGACAGCTCCCTGATATTTCCGGGCCAGTGATGACCGCTGAGTTGTCTCATAGCCTGGGGAGAGATCTCCATGGGCTCCCGATCCATGCGTTCTGTGAATTGATCCAAAAAATATCTGGCCAGGAGCAGCAGGTCGTCTCCCCTCTCTCTCAATGGCGGCAGATGGATGGGGACTACGTTCAAGCGGTAGAAAAGGTCCCTGCGAAACTTCCCCTCGTTCACCAGATGGAGCAAATCCTGGTTCGTAGCGCCTATAATCCTTACATCGAGTTTGATAAGGGTTTCCCCTCCGATGCGCTGAAATGACTTTTCCTGTATTAGCCGCAGGATCTTTTTTTGCACGGCTTGAGATGCGTTGCTCACCTCATCCAGGAAGATCACCCCACCCTGAGCCTGCTCAAACCGGCCCCGCTTACTCCCCAGCGCTCCTGTAAAAGCGCCTTTTTCGTGACCGAAGAGTTCAGACTCAAGCAGTGTCTCCGTAAGCGTGCCGCAATCCAATGTAACCATGGGACCGGAATTGTACGAGCTGTTTCTGTGGATGGCCCTGGCCACCAGTTCTTTGCCGGTACCTGTCTCGCCATAGATCATTACCGTGGATTCGGACGGAGCCACTTTGGCTATGAGTTCGAAGACTGCCTGCATGGCCCCGCTCTTACCAATAAGATTGTCGAACCTGTATCGTTTGGCCACTTCGGTGGATAACTTCCCTATACGGTCTCTGAGCCTCAGGTTTTCGTCTCTCAGGGAAAGGGCCTCTCCTATTTTATCGAGCACGATACGCACGTAATCGAAGTCCACCGGTTTGGTAATAAAATCGAAGGCGCCGGCCTTCATTACCTCCACTGCTGATTCCACGCTTGCATAAGCCGTGATGACCACGATTTTGATCTCCGGATGGTCATTGCGGACACGCTTTACTACCTCCTGACCGGTGAGCCCGGGCATCCTCATATCCGTTATTACCACATGGCAATCAGCTTCGGACAACATTCGCATCCCTGACGCCCCATCCGGAGCCATCAAGACTTCGTGGCCCCACTGGGTCAATCTCAGTTTGAAGGTTCGACGGATGGACTCCTCATCATCGATTACCAGTACCTTCAACTTCATGAATAGATGCTCCTTCCTTGGGGTTGGGTGGCAAACCTCATTTCCAGTTGCTCAAAGAGCTCCACTATGTCCTTGCAACTAAAAGGCTTTTGCAGCAGAGGAACCCCTGTTCTGTCGGTGATGGCTTTCGCCTCTTGTTCTGAAACAGAGGCGATGAACGCCAGTCGTGCGGCAAGGTTAGGACGTTTAGGACGCAGTCTTTGATAGAGTTCAAGTCTACTCATGGTAGGCATCCTCATATCTACCAGAAGCAAGTCATAGGCATGCTTTGTTATCTTGCCGAGCGCCTCCCGGCCGCTTGAGGCTGTGTCCACCTGACAGCCTAAGTCCTTGAGGCATATTGAAAGGCTCTCTATTACATCCTTTTCGTGGTCCACTACCAGGACTGTGGCGGGTATCCAACCAGGCGTTGCAGGTCGACTGTCCAAAAGAGCTCCGGGCGAAGTACATAGCGGCAGGTGAACATTGAACCGGGTTCCGGAGTCAAAAGACGTATCCACTGCGATCGTCCCACCGTGTTTTTCGATGATACCATAGGCAATGAAGAGACCCAGGCCTGTCCCTTTGCCTGGTTGCTTTGTGGTGAAGAAGGGGTCGAAGAGTCTCGGCAGGTGCTCTTCGGGGATTGGGGGGCCATTGTTCTCGACCTGTATGGTAACCCAGTCGCCATCTAAACGTGTCCGAATCACAATTCGGTCGCCTATCCCGGAGTCTTCGATGGAATCCATGGCATTGCTCACCAGGTTCAGGACCACCTGCTGTATCTGATTCATATTTACATAGAGAGGCGGGATGTCCTCGGCAAACTCAACAACTGAATCGATCCCTCTGGTTTTCATTTCATGAATGCAGATGTCCAGAGAATTGGTGATGATATCGTTAACTTGGACAATGGTCTCTTTTGGTGTGGACTTGCGGGCATAGCCAAGGAGGGTTTTCACAATTTTGTCCGCCCGCTTTGCGTCCTTGATTATGATCTTTGCCGCCTCACTGGCATCTCCTTCGAGCCGGCCATCCTCAACTAGGTATTCCGCGCACCCTATAATGCTGGTCAAGGGGTTGTTGATCTCATGAGCCACGCCCGAGATCAGGAGCCCCATAGAACTCATTTTTTCCGCCTGGATGCGCGTCCTCAGCAGTTCCGCCTCAAGACGATTACGCTCGGTAACGTCATTCATTATGAGGACGCTTCCCCTTATCCCGTCGGCGGAACCTCTCAGCGGGGCCGCATGGACTTCAAAGTGGAGGGTATTTTCATCATGGCAGAGAAGCATCTTCGTATGCCCGAATACCACTTTTTCTTTGGGTGGATCTATTACCTTTCTCCAAAATTGATCGACAAGATAGATGCCGAGCCTTTCAAGTTCTTTCCCTTTGATGCGATCCCTGGGCACCCCTATTGTTTCAAATTTTCGTTCCATCTCAGGGTTGGCAAAGAGCAGTCTGCCCTTCTCATCGAGATAAATAATACCGAGGGGCGCGGAGTCGATTAGATCCCTCAGATCCGAGACGACCTTTCCCTCCGGGACGAGCGCGATGATTTCTCCGCTGAGGTTTCGGATAGGGGTGATAGAATATAGTGCAGGGACCACCTCGCCGTAAGGATTGACATAAGCAATCCGACCAAGCGGAGCTTCTCCGGCAAGTGCCCTAGTCAACAATCCCTTCGTGGTTTTTCTGGCTTCTTCCGAATGTTTCAGCCAGGGGGTCTCCTCAAACGGGAGACCTAAAACCTGGTCCAGTGTAGTCCCCACATTCTTGAGTGAGGTCTGATTTGCGAACAAGAGCCTGCCCCGGGTATCTAAAACCCCGGCCATGGCATCCATTTGATCTAATGCAGACGCCAGGACCATTAGAAATTCAGCGGAGCACTGTGCCGGGTCTAAGAGCGTCTGGTACCCTGAATCCATGTTCAAACCTCATCCTAAGGGTCTCCCCACAAGGGCATGAGCGCTAAGTCGTTTTTGCCCAGGAGGGACTGAAAAAATGAACATCGAACGTCCAACATCGAACGTTGAATGGGAAAAGATGAAAAAACAGACATATGATATATTAAAAAACCTGAACTAATAAATAAAGCATCGGGACAACAGAACGGGAAAGCGGAAATGGACCTTACGTGAAATCAACACTATAGTGGCAGGAACCTTCGGAGATTACAGAGTTTGTCATGAGATGCAGCAAGTAATCTGCCATGTTACAAAGCGTAGCTGTAAGTTCCCAATAAGTTCGTGCAAATCATATTTTTCGATCATTCAATGGATTACAGCCTGCGCGGGAATCTAGTAGCTGTCACCCAGACTTATTGATAAGGGACGCGTAGCCTTGTTAACTTCGAAGCATATTACTAAAATTGCGCTGGAAACGCAACAAAAATACATCCCACCCCGGGTCCATTTTTTTCTTGACATTGCGCAAAACATTTCGTATGTTTTTGCACTCGGCGTGGGATTCAACTTTTCCTTTCCTTCAGAATTTCGTCTCATTACACCTAATCATCTGTTAGTTGTCGTTCTGTGCCTTCTACCGTTCCAAGGTCCACGCCGAATCTACACATTCAGCCTTATGCAAGACTGTAGTTCATAAGAAGCAAACGAAGCAAGTAGGCGGCGAGCGGTAAACTTGACCAACTGTAAAGGTCGCAAAATTTTGAGGATTAAGGTCTGGTCCTGAGGCAGAAATTGCGGAAAATAGCAATCTTTTGTTCAGCCATAAACTCGTGTCCATCCATAAATCGATCGTTTTTACATGGTTAAAAAAGACGAATAGATTAATTTTGAGTCCGATACAGAGGTAGCGAAAAAGCGTTTATTTATGAATGGGCATACGATTTAAACCTAACAACCAATTTGACAAGGGGTGCAAGAAAATGAGACTCAAGAAATGCAAGTGCTATGGTTTCCGGGACGGGAACCTTGGACCTATGCCTAAGGGTAGGATGATTTTCCTCATCTGTGGTTTGATTGTCGCTTTCTTCATGTTAGCGGTCGACACCCCCTTGGAAAGATGCTCCTTTGCAGGAACGTCCGTGAAAAAATTTCGATACGGAGAGGTGGATCGCGACTTGTATGATATTCAGTTCATTGGTCCCAATCACGGATGGATGGGGGGCAAAGGAGGGTGGATCCTGAGGACCGAAGATGGCGGGAAGACTTGGAGTAAACACGATTCCGGGACAACTGCGGGAATTTTCAGATTTTCATTTATTGACAGACGCACGGGATGGGCTGTTGGACAGTGGGGAGAGATCCTCGCCACCACCGACGGCGGTCAGACATGGACGCACCAGGAGTCGCCCACAAAGGAACATTTTTTCGGTGTTGACTTTAGTGATAAGCTCCACGGGGTCGCTGCGGGGGATTGGGGGAAAATTGTCCTCACAGAGGATGGCGGACAAAACTGGATCGACGTTTCACTGAAAGAGGATATCATACTCTATGATGTTGAATTTATTGACAGAAATGAAGGCTGGATAATGTCTGAAATGGGGTACATGTTCCACACGGTTGACGGTGGGAGGACCTGGGAACAGCAGGATATCGGACGCGGGAAGACATTTTTCGGAGTTTCATTTGACGCGAACGGAAACGGGGTGGCCGTGGGAATGGAAGGGGTCGCAGCGTATACCTCGGATCGCGGCAAGACCTGGAAGATAACGAGAGCAGCGGAACCTTCCCTTTTCAGCGTTATTCTGGTAAATGGAAGGGGCGTTGCAGTAGGAGACAGCGCCGCAGTCTACGAGACGACAGATGGTGGGGAAAGCTGGCAAGCGATTGATCCGCCCCTTTATCTGAGACAGAACTGGCTCCAGTGTGTGGAGAGACTGAGTGGAGACCCGGACAGGTACATCATAGCCGGTGTTCGCGGATCGATTCTCTTTATTGAGCATTCCGAGATCGTGTTGTCCGATCGGAGGTAGCTGATGTGGGGTTTGCCCCTAGGTTCGCGCCGGTCATAAAGGCAGATTAATCCATGAGCGAAAGGAGCTTTGGTAAGTAGCGATGAAAGAAACAGCGAGTAAACTATGGGAAAAGCTTGTTGAATTTCAGGTGAGACAAAAGGTTGCGATTCTCATCATAATGTCTATTATCTCAATTTTAGCGGCTATTAGTGTCGTCAAGAAGATGGAGGTGAGGACTGACTTCTTTGAGATCTATCCCCCAAAACACCCCTATATACAGTTATACAAAGAATTTCGCGGTATGTTTGGTTCTGCAAACGTACTCACGATTATCCTTGAAAGGAAAGAAGGTAAAGGGGATATCTATAACCCTGATACAATGAAAAAGATTAATGACTTAACCTTGGGGGTCTTGAGTATCCGGGGGTGTAATCCGATCCAGGTTAATTCCATTGCGCATCCGAGGGTAAAGAAAATCGTTCTGAGTTATCAGGGGATAGGGATGTTTCCCTTGATGTACCCGAGGGTGCCTCAGACTTCTGCAGAATGCGAGAAGTTTAAAAAAACCGTCTACTCAAATGAAGGGATCCGGGGTTTTTACATATCCCTCGATGACAGATCCACGGTTGTCTATGCCGGTTTCTGGGAAGAGGGCGTCGATCTGAATTATCTGTTTAAGTCGGTAAGAAAATTGACGGCATCAATAGCGGATGATAACCATGATTGTTTCATAGCCGGCTATCCTATGCTCTATGCGTGGGTGAGTTACTATCGCGCTCAGATCTATATGATTCTAGGGATTACCACAACAGCGCTCATTATCCTCCTTTTTGTGTACTTTCGAAGCCTAGCAGGCGTGATGATCCCGTTAAGTTCGGGCCTGGTAAGCGCATTGTGGGGCCTAGGTTTTGCTGCGGCGCTGGGGATCAATATCGACCCCTTGCTCCTGGTTGTCCCTATCCTGCTTTCCGCCCGGGCGTTGTCCCACTCATGTCAGTGTCTTGAACGGTTTCACCAGGAGTTTGTGGAATGTGGTGATAAGGACAAGGCTATTGTTAAGGCCTATGCAGCGCTTTATCCGCCGGCATGTCTGGCCATCATAACCGATGGTCTGGGTGTTCTGACCATTGCCATCGCAACCATCCCTCTCATGCAGAAGCTTGCCTATTTTTCTTCCTTCTGGATTATCAGTATCTTTGTGTCCGTTGTGGTCTTTAACCCCATTTTGATTTCCCTGTTCTACTCACCCTCTCTCGACGACAAGCGTCTCATGGAGAAAAAGGCCGAAACATCCGTCCTTACGGAAAGGAGCATATACGCCCTTTTTACGAACCTCATGTACCGCATGTCGGGTCCAAAAGCGAAGTGGGCGGTAGTGACTTTCGCTCTTGTTGTTATCTTCGGCGGAGGATACATCACTACCAAACACTTGAAAGTGGGGGATTCCAGCGCCGGGGGGGCCGTGCTCTATGCTGATCACCCTTATAACATTGCGATGCAGAAGATGAATGTAGACTTTGCAGGGGCGTCGCGGCTGGTGGTGGTGTTGAAAGGCTCAGAGCGAGAGGCTATCAAGGACAGGGTGTCCCTCAAGGTCATGGAAGATTTGCAATCCTTTATGCAGCACGAGATTGAAAATGTCGGCGGCACCCTGAGCCTGGCCGATCTGGTGCGCAAGGTTTACAGGATGTATCATGAAGGATACCCTGCATGGGATATGGTCCCCCGGTCGCGGCGAGACTTGGGTCAGATATTCTGGATATTGTCCGCGAGCATGGCGCCCGGCGAGATGGATCAATTCGTAAGTCTCCCTGACTATACCAATTCCAATGTGACGGCATTCTTGCGAAAATACAATCATGACAGTATTAAGGGGGCCATCAGTAAACTCAAGGGGTTTGGGATGAAGATAAATGAGGATCCGGAATCGAAGATAGAGATAAAGCTCGCGGGTGGGATCCTGGGGATACTTGCCGCAGTTAATGAGGAGGTGGAATGGTCTTACTGGGCGATCCTTGTTGTGATATTTATAACTGTTTTCCTCCTTTGCACCTTTACATATCGTTCGTTCAAGGCGGGGTTTATCCTTTTAATCCCTTTGGCGGTAGCTCAGATAATGTGTGAGCTTATCATGTTATTGTTTAAAATAGATCTGAATATTAGTTCATTGCCGGTCACAGCGATAGGTGTCGGGGTCGGTATTGACTATGGGATTTACTTGATGAGCAGGCTTCACGAAGAGTGTATTATTCAAGATGATTTCAACCTTGCGAGGTTGACTGCCTTGATCTCAACAGGAAAGGTAATAATGTTTACCGCCGTGACATTGGCTTTAGGGGTTGGTCTCTGGGTATTTTCAACGATAAAATTTCCCGCCCAGATGGGGTTGCTTATCCTTTTGCTCATGGTTTTCAACATGATGAGCGCCTTGATCTTCATACCTTCATTGGTGGGTACCATCAAACCCGTATGGGTAAAGAATATGGGAAAAGGCAATGCAGCCTGATTTCTGAACCTGAAACCAACCAGCGCCCGTTCTGTAAAAGGCCACGTCCCTTTAGGTATGGAATTTTAAAGAATGGATGATTATTTGAGGAGAGGAGGTGAGTGAACGAGGCAATTTAGCTTTTGGAACAACCCCATGTTCAACCAGAGGATGTTTATGGTAGAGAAGTTGCGTATGGTCTCAAAAGTGATAAGCCTGAGAAATACCGGCAATCTTCCAGATTGCCGGGCTGAACTTCGCGAATGAGAGCTGTGTGGTTGCGCTTCTCTTCAGGCCGGAAAGGGCTTGAATTATGTACGTGTTAATCTAGACAAACTACTTTATGTAGAAAGGAGAAGATGAGATGATCGGATTTTTAAGAATCGTGGCGTTGGGTGTATTTTTTACGCTGTGGTTCTGTATGGATTATAGCCAGGCGCTGGACACGGAGTTTCACGGGCGCGTCCAGTCAACATTCGTGTTGAGGGATACCAACGGGTTCCAGTATGATGTATTTGATCAAGCCAAGGGCATACAGTGGCGGAATGAGCTGAAGTTCGACGTTACGGCAAGGCTGGAATATGAGCTGGAACCTGCTTTAAGGCTCGACAAGATCTTTCTCAGCTATAGGGGCGCGTATGACGCGATCTTTGATGTCTGCAAGGACAGGGATGCCTGGCAGGACCCGCCCGGAGCCGAGGCCATCAATGAAAAGTCTGCAGCTGACTTCGACTTGGGCAAAGACGACATCGAGTATGAGAACGACTTACGCGAGGCCTTTATAGACATTGTGGGTGAGACCGAGTTTCAGAGCGTCACCTTGCGCCTTGGAAGGCAGATAGTGCAGTGGGGAGAGGCGGACGGCTTCAACGTGGTCAATATCTTAAATCCCTATGACAACAGTGTCCTTATGTTCTTTGAGACACCCGAGGAACTGGCGACCCCGCTCTGGATGGGTCGGCTTAATTACTCCAGGGCCAACATCGGTCCGCTCCACGACATAGGTTTTGAGGTTGCCCTCATCCCTGATATCAGGCCCCAGCAATTTGCGCCGTTACACGATACACAATACCTAGACTACAACTGTAACTCGCCGTATGCGTTTGGGTTCAAGCAGTTGAAAGAAAGGAATATGCCTGGTCTTTTGGGTGTCAATATAGACATGGTCGGGGAACTTGTGCCATATGTGAGGGAAGAAGGGATGGACCACAACCTCTTCCCCGATTCCCCCGTCCTTATGGGCCGGATTAAAGAGCTGATAGTAGGAGGAGGGTTATTGCCCCCCGATGTTGCTAGTGGTTTAACTAACCAACAGATTGTCAGCATGATTCCTACCATCCTCCACGGTGATGTTCCCGGCTTCGATCTACCCATGCTGATTAATAACCTGCCCCTTACAAGCGCAGGATTGTTGACGTCCCTTCCCGTTCATGTAAAGCAGGTTGTACCGGGTAATACTATCGATAACATGGAATATGGGGTGAGGCTCCAGGCGGCCTACGGGTCTTTTGTGGGGAACCTCTTCTATTTCCACGGGTTTCAGGACTACCCCAGCTTCGATCTCTCACAAGCCATAACGACAAATACAGCATGGGCGATACATCCTGAACAGGACATGTACGGGGCTTCTTTCAACACGTACCTCTCCTCCATAAATGCGGTCCTCAGGGGTGAAGGGTGCATGACGAACAAAATGTACTTTACAGACCTCACAATGGTTGTGGAAAGCGAACTCATGAACTGGCTTTACCACAGGTTTGATCAAGATAATCCCGCGTGGTCCGGGAAGATATCGGGTGACTACACATCTTCCGTGGGGTACCGCACCTATCAAAGCTTGATCGGTCTTGACAAGGATCTGTGGATAAGGTGGCTCAACCCGAATGACATGATCGGCACATCGTGGCAGTTTTACTGGCGGCATATTCACGAGTGGGATAACGACTCTACGTGGCGGCCATGGGACAAACAGGATAATTACAGGATCACCGGTTTCTTCTATACGGATTATCTACACGGACAGATTCACCCGGAGCTCTTTGTCATGTATGATACCGAAGATGTCTGGATGACCATGGCGTCCGTAAAGTATTCCAGAGACGGAAGGTTGTTTTTCAAGATCAGCCAGATGTCGTTCTGGGGCGATCCGGGCGGCTCCCCAGGGTCCATTACCCCCTTCACGCAGCCGGTCGACCTGACACGCATCGGCGAGCTATCATTCAGGGTCGGGTATAACTGGTAGATTATCGTCCCCTTCTCCCCGCGAGAAGGGGATTAGGGACGTGGCCTAAATAACTTCCTCAAGTTGGCGCTCAGATGTACAAATGGGGAAGTTATTTCGGCCACGTCCCTTACTTTATTTCGCATGAGGCAGCTTGGGATACCCCAGTAGAGGATTGCAAAGAGATTGGGTATTCCCCGATCAACTATCTGATCATTTGACGAAATTGCCAGGATTGGCAAATCCGCCAAATAGCGATTTGTCACGAGGCTTTACCGTTCCCCAGGTTGCAGAAAAGCATGGATGGACTGAGCCGATGATTTATCGGAAAAGCAGGCGCAGACAATTCTTGATCAGCTTGCGTTTTACAAAAAGGCGCACAAGCATAATAGGGCTTATCTAATTATGGCAGGAGAGTGTGCATCCGGAATGTATGCAGAATGATATGCATTCCAACGCAAAGCGTAGGAACGAGGGAAACAACTTCACCCCTTCGACGTTCAACTGAAGTTGGTGTGGCGCTTTGCCCTGGCATTGCCAATACGCCCCACCCCCTATGTCTTTCAGCTCAATGGTTTGCGCTGTTTTGTCGATATGTGTGGCATACTGGTAACCTTTTATTAGCCCCAGCGATCGTACCGGTTGTAAGCAATCCTCCTCAAGTCCCCTATTGACAAGACCCACGACGATTTTGGGAATACTTCCCTGTCTTGGCACAGTAGTTGCGATAACAATTTTGGGCTAAATTTTGGACGTAGATGGACTCAGATTATCAAGATGTTAATTTTCTGCGTGTATCAGCGGAAATCTTAGATTTGTTCGAGCTGAAAACGCAAAACCGCGGGAATAGTCTAACTATTTCGACCTGTGCAGTTGATAAGGTATACTGCTTGCAGGCTACTTGTTTCGGCCTCGTCCATTAGAAGGATAGAATGGACGATTATTTGAGGAGAGGAGGTGAATGAACGAGGCAATAGAAGAGAGATATTGCCTAAGAGAGGTGGCGCCTGTTATCCGAACGGCAGCTAAGCTTTAAACGATACTTGGTGTTCAAATTGTATTTGGTTACGAACTCACTATGGATAGTGCTGACTCACTGGTAAAGCAGCTACTATCAAATAAGATGTTACGTTAAACGGGAGGAGTTGAATGCGAATCAAGAATTTGTCTAATGTTGGAAGGTTATTGCTCATGTTTTCGATCGTGGGTCTAATGGTGGCTTTTTTCGTCCATAGCGCGAGCGCAGTGGATCTAAAATGGGAAGAAAAACAGGCTGCGCGTTTTGACCAGACGGGTCTGAAACCTGGTGATATAATTGAAAAGGAAGGCTATAAGAATATTGAGGGTATGATTCCGCCGAGACTCATCGAGTGGTACAAGGCGGGCGATGTAAATATCAGGATCGGCGAATTGAAGTATGATGTGGCCCCGGATCAGGAATGGGTAAATGCCGGGTCCAAGAATGCCGGCAAATATAAACTCGACGCCAAGAATAACTTCGTGGAAACGGCAACGGGCAAACACCCGTTATGGGTATACGGGATACCCTTCCCGAATATTGACCTTAAGAACGACCCGGATGCTGGGATTAAGTTCATGTATAATCGAGGCCTTTCGGTCCGCAGGATGGGCTCCGCCAAGCTGGCCTTCTCCCTGGAATGGATCGGCCCGCGAGGATTTGAGAGGATAATCCACGCCTTTTGGGCACAATATTATTTCTGGGCCAGGCCGGACGGACCCACGCGGAACGCCAACAAACGCGAGTACATGGATATCCTGGCAGTGACTGAACCGTACGATGTGGCTGGAACGGCTCAGTTGACCTGGAGAAAGCTGGACGGCGCTCAGGACGAGTTATTCGCCTATATCCCGGCCATAAGAAGGGTGAAGAAGATTTCAGGAGGAAATAGATCGGACCCATGGATGGGAAGCGATGTGTGCGTGGACGACGGAGACGGATGGGCCGGGCTGACCCATACAATGAAGTGGAAGATTATCGGAGAAAGGACGGGGCTACTCTGCCTGTCAGATCAGTCATCAGAGAGTACACTCAAGGTGGTAACATTGCCCGATGGGAGCTGGAGAAATCCGAAAAGTGAAATCCCTTTGAAATGGGGATGGGAAGTGGAAGGCACATCCAACACGGTGCTTTGGGTGCCTCAGAATGTGGTCTATGTGCCGAGGGATTTCATCCTCATAGAAGGGATACCTCGCGACCCTTACTATAATTACGGAAGGACCATGTACTGGATCGATAAGGACACTTACTGGATCAACTACAAGATGATCTGGGACCGGGGCGGAGATTCTTGGAAGGGGTTGCTTGTGATTCCTCGCTGCGTGGAATTCGGAGAAGGCAAGCGGGGATTCTGCGGTGGGACTAGTGGTTATGTGATGTATGATGCCAAGACAAACCATGCCACCTCGGTCATCTG
>DAOWME010000145.1 GCA_030643245.1 Deltaproteobacteria bacterium | reverse complement strand
ATTTTGAGGATTTTGTGTTTGAAGATCGGGCAAAGATGGCCTGAAGATGGGATGCACAAATGGGGAAGTTATTTCGTCCCCGTCCCTTAATTACGACCGGGAAGGTTATAATGTTTACTACCATCACTCTAGCTATAGAGGTTGGCTTCTCGTTATTCTCAGTAATGAAACTTCCTGCAGAAATGGGGCTGCTTATTCTTTTGCTTATGATTTTCAACATGGTATGCGCATTGGTTTTGGTACCTGCGTTGGCAGGGTTCGTTAAACATATAACCTAAAATAAAGGAAAAGGAGGGTGTAAAGGATGCTTAACAAACTATTATTTGGTGTAATTGTTGCGGTTTTTATTATTTCCTCAATGATTGCTTTTTCAGCCCAAAGCACAATGGCAAGTGACCCAAAATGGCGAGAAAAGCAACAGGCGCTTTTTGAACAAACTGGCCTAAAACCCGGGGATTTTATTGACAAATCAAACTGGAAGAAGATTGATGGCTTAGTTCCGCCTTCCATTGTGGCATGGGTCAAAAAAGGCCTTATTGACATGAAGATATCCGAATTTAAGTATGATATAAATCCGGATGACAAATGGATAAATGGCGGTCGAAAAAATGAGGGAAAGT
This sequence comes from Deltaproteobacteria bacterium, assembly GCA_030643245.1. Classification (GTDB taxonomy): domain Bacteria; phylum Desulfobacterota; class UBA8473; order UBA8473; family UBA8473; genus JAUXHQ01. The sequence continues at coordinate 6,965 of DAOWME010000145.1, read as the reverse complement.
TTAAACTGGATGACACGAAAAACTTGATAGAAACAGCAACCGGGAAACCCCCGTTATGGGTATGTGGGACACCCTTTCCCAATCTCGACATAAAAAACGATCCTGATGGGGGCGCAAAATTTATGTATAATAACCTGCTTTGCAAACTTAGGACGGGAAATTACTCGTATACATCCCTCATAGAGTGGATCGGGCCAACTGGATATGAAAGGTCTGTTGAGAGCATTGGTTTAAGATATGACTACTGGGGCAGAACGAAGGGGCCTGCTGCGACAAACAGGGACAAACTAGTCTATACAGTAATCGAAGCAGTACTGAAGCCGTTTGATGTCACAGGAACAGCTAATCTGAGCATTAAAAAGATGGACGGGAGTGACGACGACGTGTATGTTTATATTCCAGCGATTAGAAGAGTAAAGAGGATGTCAGGCGCCAACAGGTCGGAGCCTTATATGGGTACCGACGCAACCGTTGACGACACAAATGGATGGTCCGGGCGAGTAAATTCCATGAAGTGGAGGTTTATTGAGGAAAGGATAGGATTATTTTGTGTACCAGATTGGGGTGCAGAGGAACCGGCCATAATGAGACAGCTCCCTGAAAAGACTTGGAAAAGCCTGCCCAATGAAAGGGCGGTGAAATTTCAGTACGAAGTAAAAGACTGGACCAAGGGGACCAAGGCGCCTTGGGCGCCTACAAATACGGTCTGGATTCCGAGGACTTTCTATGTCATAGAGGCAATACCCGAGGACCCATATTATAATGGCGGCAAAATGATCTTTTGGCTTGACATAGGGACATGGTGGCCGATGCATAAGATATATTCTGATAAGGCCATGGAGTACTGGAAAACAGTAATTCTCCTGGGTGTTAATTGGAAGTGGGGAGAGAATGGAGAGAACCGGGGGCCGTTTAGCATGTGGTCTATACTGTTCATTGATGAAAGGATGAACCATGCCAGCGTGAGCAGCCACTTTGGAGATCGCCTCGATGTCAAGGGTTATCAGGAATTTTGTAATGTAAAACTTGTTCCGAGTATCTTTACGCCGGAGGGATTAAGCATGTGGTCCAAATAATGAGAAAACCCTTCCCCTGACAGGGGAAGGGTGCAGGTACAGTGTTGGGTTTTCCCCGGACTTGAGAGAGAGGGATTCCAGGAACTGCATTGGATAAATGAGGCGGGTATTGCGAAGGGAGGAAAAAGATGAAAAAGCTTGCAGGGATGGTAGGATTAGCGATGTTCTTTTCGTTGTTTTTCTGTACAGATTTTAGCCAGGCCTTGGTAACGGACGTTGGCGGACGCATACAGTCAACTTTTGTACTCAGGGACACCAATGGATTTCAATACGATTTTCTCGATGAAACTGAGGGCGTCCAGTGGAGGAATGAACTCAAGTTTGAGCTTACTATAAGGCCGGAATATGAAGAGCTACATACGTTTAGACTGGACAAAATTTTTCTGGGTTTTAGAGGCGCATATGATGCTATCTTTGATACTCGAGATGGGTACGAGGATGTTAGGGAAAAGAGCCCCGCTGATTTCGAGCTTGGGCTAGATGATATCGAATATGAAAGCGACCTTCGTGAGGCATTTACAGACCTTATCGCTGAAGGTGAGAGGCATAGAGTCATTTTGCGGTTGGGAAGGCAGATAGTCCAGTGGGGTGAGGCTGACGGGTTTAACGTTGTTAACATTATAAATCCTCAAGATAACAGTACGTTGATGTTTTTTGAAAATATAGATGATCTAGCGACACCGCTCTGGATGGCACGATTAAGTTGCTCCCTGCGCAGCATTGGTCCTTTTCGCGATCTGAGTTTTCAGGGTGTGGTGATCCCTGATATCAGACCCCACCAATTTGCCCCGTTAGACGACAACATGGATGCCCCCTATGCGTTTGGGTTCAAGCATCTAAAAGGAAAAGACATTGCATATTTTCATAAGTTGTCCTCGGACTTTGGTTTCACCGCCATGGGTATGGACCTTGGGTCGATAAACGATCTCGAGGGAGCCATGGCCGGCCCCCTTGGGGGCATGTTTGGCATAACGGACCCCATTACTAAGTGGAAGGAGGATGTTCCTGCCAGGGAAGTCGACAATATGGAATACGGCGCTAGATTGCAGGGAAGCTCTGGAGGTTTTGTGGGGGCTTTGTACTACTTTCACGGATACCAGGACGATCCTGCCATGGATTTCTCCGAATTGGTATCGTCTCAAAAACTGACTTTCAGGCATCCTGAACAGGATATGTTCGGCGCTTCCTTCAATCTGTTCGTTCCCTCCGTGAATGCAGTCCTGAGAGGCGAAGGTTGCCTTATAAGCAAACAGGGCATAGTGGACTTCTCCGGGGTAACGGGAGGAACTGAAGCTTTCACAGGTCCAAACTTGCCACCGGGTTATGAGCTGGGTGCCAAGGGCTATGTGTTGAAAAAGGTCTGGCATACCTTGATAGGTCTTGATAAAGACCTGTGGATGAGGTGGCTCAATCCTAAATGTATGATACACACATCTTGGCAGGGGTACTGGAGGCACATTGAGGGGTGGGATCACGATTCCATCTATAGACCATTTGATGAGGCCGATAATTTTAGAATTACTGGTTTCTTCTGGTCTGACTTCTGGAACGGCCGGATTCACCCGGAGATTTTTGTCATGTATGACCCTGAAAACACTTGGATGACCATGACGTCTGTAAAGTACACGAAGGACGGAAAGTTATTCTACAAAATCACCCAAATGTCCTTTTGGGGCGACAGTGATGCCATCAGCCCCTTTACAGAGCCAATTGACCTGACAAGGACAAGCGAAATCTCGTTCCGCGTGGGATATAATTGGTAGAAAGCTTGTTTGTGTCTGATTATGTCCTCTCGTCTCTCGTTGCAGAGTAACCACGAGCCGGGCCACATTTTTGCCACCTGTGCAGTTATTCTGTACTGTATTTTTGAAAGCGAATTAGTTGTCACAGGAAAATGAAATGGGTGCAGATACTCTCAGATTGAACAAATCTGACCTAAATCTGAGCGCCAACTTGAGGAAGTTATTTCGGCCTCGCCCCTTAGGGATGAATACAGGAGGTAAAATGATTTTACGAGATATAGCCAGAAGGAATGCCAGAAGACATCCGCAGAGGACCGCCGTGGTCTTCGGGGACATCGCGTATAGCTTCAAGGAGTTCAATGAACGGGTGAATAGCATAGCAAATGCATTGCTGGACCTGGGCGTGGGGAAGGGTGATAGGGTGGCAATACTTTCCCGCAACTGCCACCAATATTTGGAGCTATACTTCGCAGCGCCGAAAGGGGGTATGGTCCTGGTGCCGCTCAACTGGATGTTGAGTGGGCCCGAGTTAAGGTACATCATAAACGATTCTGAGGCCAACACACTATTTGTAGGGCAGGATTATGTGGAGACGGTCAACTCCATACGGCCTGAGCTGAAGGGAGTAAAGAACTTTATCGCTATCGGGCAGCCTTCAGCGGGGATGACGGGTTACGAAGATCTGGTCTCGCGCTATCCTTCGAGCGAGCCTGAGGTCGAGGTCTATGAGGAAGATACCGCTTATCTGCTATATACCAGCGGCACCACGGGCCTGCCCAAGGGTGTTTTAACAACAAATAGAAGTATAGTAGAAACAGCGATAAATAGTATCTTCTCCAGCCATTTATCGCCCGATGATGTTGATATGGCTCTGTTTCCTCTCTATATAGGAGCCCAGTGTTTTACCTTGCCACACGTCTATTTAGGATGCAGCGTCATTATCCTAAATGAGCCTACTCCTCAGGCTATCTTAGAGACTATCGAGAGGGAAAAGGTAACAATCCCCTTTATCTCAGGAGCACATATCCTCGCCCTCCTCCAATACCCGGACAGGGATAAATACGACCTCAGCAGCGTGCGTCGCATAGTCTTCGGCGGCGCTCCCCTGCCCGTGGAGGTATGGAAACAGGCGATCTCGGTTTTCGGCAACATACTCGCTAGCTTCTATGGGCTAAGTGAGGGGTCCCCTCTGGCCTTTCTGTCTCCAGAGGAGGTGATAGAGGAGGGGCCGCCTGAGAAGATGAGAAGGTTACAGTCCTCCGGCAGAGAGGCAATGAATGTTGAGGTGAGGATAATAGATGAGGATGACAGGGATGTCCCCCCGGGAGAAGTTGGTGAGTTAATAGCCAAAAGTGACATATTGATGAAGGGCTACTGGAAACTGCCCCAGGCCACAGCGGAGACTTTAAAAGGAGGCTACCTGCGCACCGGCGACCTGGCTTCCATGGATGAAGAGAGATATATTTATCTCGTTGACAGGAAGAAGGATGTCATCACCAGCGGAGGGGAGACGGTCTATCCCAGGGATATAGAGGAGGTGCTTTACCGCCATCCCTCAGTCCTGGAGGCAGCGGTGATAGGCGTTCCCGATGAGAAGTTGGGGGAGGCAGTCAAGGCGATTGTGGTGCTGAGAGAGGGGGAGAGAGCAACCGAAAAGGAGATAATAGAGTTCTGTCAGCAAAGCTTGGCAGATTACGCCACACCGAGTTCAGTGGAGTTCACCGACATGGTGCCACGAAATCCCTCCGGCAAGGTGCTGAGAAGAGAATTAAGGGAAAAATACGGAAATGGTTAAGAATCTCTCTCATGCCCGAACTCTTGGCAATGATATTCCCGAAGCTGTATTCTCTCCTGATTTCCCTCTTGAGTGATATGTTTTCCCTCCTCAACCTTTCTCTCTCTTCAACCTTTTTCAACGTCAGGATGATCTCGTCAGGTTTGAGAGGTTTTGAGGGTTTTGAGATATAGTCATAGGCCCCCAGTTTCATTGCTTCGATAGCAGTGTCCATGGTCCCCTAAGCAATTTTTTTTCTTCCTTGCTCGTTGTTCCACTTCCCAGGATGTGTACATACCCCAGTATGGCGCCCATGGGGTTTCCAATCTCATGTGCAACACCGGCAGCCAACCTCCCCACGAAAGCGAGTTTTTCTGAGCAAATGACATCTTTGTGGACCTCTTTTAGCTCCACACTTGTCTTTTCGATGGATTCAACGTATTCTTTCAACCTCCTGGGCATCCTGTTAAAGGACATGTACAGTTTGCCGATCTCGTTTATATTGCTGCCCTCCATCCTTTGACTGAAATCCCTGTCGCTAATCCTCTCCGTAGCCACCAGCAAGTCTTTTATTGGCCTCACTATGCTTCTGGATAATAGGAAGCCTCCCAGTATACTAATGATAATGGAGTCGAAGACAATATAGAGGAGGATAATCTTCTGTGTTCTGGCAATACTCTCCTGAACATCAGCAAGAGGCATGGTTGCCCTTATACCTCACACTATCCTGGCCCCCAGGTAGATGGGTGCAAATACTATCAATTCATCGCTCACCCCCCAGAAGAGCCATTTGCCTGGGTTCCCGAATCTTGTAATTACTCTTCCACCGGACATGGCCTCATCCAAGTCTTTCCACTCAATTACAGCTCCGTCCGCCACGTTTCCGCTGTCTGCCATTACTCTGTGTTCTCTGTCGATTATGAGGAGTGAATTCAACTCACTTGTTTTAGCAAATGAGTGTGAGAGCCTCGCAAGTCTCAAACCTTCTGTTCCCTTTTGAAAAGACTCGGGATCTCCTCGGAATATTGAATCTATAGTACTTTGAATAGAACTGACCAGGATGTTTCCACTCGTTATTTTCTCCCTGAGTATACTACTTGCAGTAATCTTCAGCGTTGCTATACTAATTAATCCAACAGTAACCACCATGAGGACGATTAGGTTCAAGATGATCTGAGTTCGAAGGCCGGATTGCAGTAATCTCATGATGTAAGTTATAGGTATCAGGTGTCAGGAAAAGAGATTATACTTATGATTGTAAAAGCTTACACCTAAAAGCCATCCATGATAGGGGGCGTTTCTCACCACCCCAGGTAATAGCTGATTATAATATCCCCCCAAAAGAGGTAAACCATTGCGCCGGTCGCCAGGAATGGACCGAACGGTATGGCGTATGTGCGGTCCTTCCCCGCTATTGCCATTAACGTCAACCCCACCAAGGAACCAAGGGCTGAGCCTATGAATATGGTCAAGAGTACGGATTTCCAACCAAGGAATGCCCCTATCATGGCAAGGAGCTTAATATCTCCGCCCCCCATCCCCTCCTTTTTGGTGAAAAGGTGGTATCCCACTGCCACAAGGAAAAGAGATCCGCCGCCTATGGCAATACCTATTAAGGAATCAATGGTGGTTATCTCATCGAGGAATATGGAGGCTATCAATCCCAGGATAATCCCCGGTAGAGAGATAATGTCCGGGATGAGACGATGCTGCAAGTCGATGAAGGTCACAACAATTAAGGCGAAGCAAAAGATCAGGTAAGTAAGGTAGCTGAGGGAAAGGCCAAACTTCAGGAAGAGCGCCAGGGAGACGAGGCCTGCAAGCGCTTCGACTATCGGATACCTGATCGGTATGGTGTGCTTACATTTCCTGCACTTCCCACCCAGGAGAAGAAAACTGAGGACAGGGATATTGTCATAGAACTTTATGGAGTTATGGCAGTTCGGGCAATAGGAACCCGGGGACACTATCGACCGACCTTCAGGAAGACGGAATATACAGACATTCAAAAAACTGCCGACTATGGATCCAAAAATGAAAGGAATAATGTATTCGACGAAAATCTCCATATTGCCTCTGAATTTAGCTCCTTCCTCGCTTAAACGTGCAAAGTTTTTCGATCTGTGCAGTTAACCGTGGACCAAGGGTAAAACCTCAATGTAGGGTGGATCAAGCGAAGCGGATCCACCATCCACTGAGATGAACTATATTCTCAGTTTAAGGGCCGCTCAACATATCCATGCTTCTCCATGTTGTAATGAATGCAAAGCGCAAGAGCCATGCCAAAAAGACAAAATAGATAGAAAAAAGGTTCCCCGCACAAAATGTACTAATTGCTGAAAGCTAACCGCACGGGTGCCGCAGAGTTTGAAT
>DAOWME010000108.1 GCA_030643245.1 Deltaproteobacteria bacterium | reverse complement strand
GGTTAGCCAACATTGGTTAGCCCCTTTTTCTGTTTTGGTCAACTTTTTGGTCAACACTTGCAGAACAGTCTGCAAGTTGCCTGTCGAGCCATTCAGTATATTTATCCATTGCCTTTTTGTAACATGCCGCTTGGTTTTATATCTCCCCCATGGCCTGGCACTAATCACTCTCTTACCAGATGGTTTGCACATGGGGATAATGCCATAGTTTTTCATCTTTTGTAACTACCGGGGCGCCTATGGTGATTGCGGACGCAATAATGATGCGGTCTGCGGGATCGGAATGGAGAGGTTGAGGCAAGTTGACGGACTTGACAGCCACTTGATTGTCAACCGGTATGAATTGAAAAAATGGAAGCTTTTCTGACGCGGCTATCCAGTCGGTTGCATCCAAGGTGAGCTCTAATCGTTTTTTTGCCGACAAAAGGGCAACCTCCCATGCGCTGATGCAAGAGATGAATATCCCTTTCTCTTCCATGGCTGTCTCAACTGACTTTTTTGCCGCTTTGGAAAGTAATTCAGGATTACTGATAAACCAAATCCAAACATGAGTATCCAGCAATATCACTTTAAAGCCTCCCAGTCATTTAACCCTACCGGTTCCGTTGGATCTTCATACTTGATAACGGAATTTCGGAGGATTCTGAGGACATCTGCAGGCTTCTCGGAGTAGGGTACGATTTGTAAGACAGGTTTACCACGATCAGTGATGATTAATGCCTTACCTGTTCTTTCCACCTTCCGAAAATATTCCAGGGCACGGGGCTTGAATTTTGATTTGGATACTTGATTTTCCATTTTGAAGACTCCTTATCCTTGAATCAAAAAGGATTGTACTGACATGGTTATAATACCATGGTCACTTATGAAGTCAAATAAAACTTTTCGACCTGTGCAGTTGAGCAGGTTTACCGCTTGCCGTCTACTTATTTCGTTTGCTTGTTATAAACTACAATCTGGCATAAGGTTGTATATGTAATGGGGTGATAAGTCTTGTATGTATATTTGGATGTTGGCCAGGTTCTTACGTATAATAAGCAAACGAAATAAGCAGCCGGCGCTTAACGCAATCCTGCTCAACTGCACAGATCCAACATTTTGCGGCGTACCCGGCGGGACATTCTCAGTTCTTGAACGCACTTGATTTCATAGTGGGTCCAGCCATGGAGGTTTTGATTGCCGGAGATCCCGCTCTTGAGGCTACTATGGATATGGTCTGCTTGTTGCTAAACAGGTTTCTGTCCAACAAGGTGCTCCTGCTTCGGCCGGAAGGAGATGAAGGCAGGAGACTTTCGAAGATTTCCCCCTTTGTGAAGGAACTCACGCCCACAAACGGAAGCCCACGGTTTTTGAATGTGAACAGCATACGTGCAAGACACCGATAACCAAACCACTCAAGTTGGAAGATCTGTTAATCTTAAACAAAAGGGGTAGTCAAGGCTGGGAGTTAATACAGGTCTCTTTTGGGAAAGACGGGATCATGGCATTCTGGAAGCGGAGTGTAGCGGATTGACACCAAGACCCTTCGGATTTAGGTTAGATTTGTTCGATCTGAAAATACAAAACCACAGGAATAGTTTTGCCTATTTCGAGGATTTTGTGTTTTAAGATCGGGCAAAGATGGCCTGAAGATGAGATGTACAAATGGAGAAGTTATTTCGGCCACGTCCCTAGGTTTATATGCCTCATCATTATCTAGTGTCCATCCATAAAGGGTCTTTTTGCACAATATCTGCGTTATGCTCAAAAAATAATCCTCGGAATATTAAACATATGCCTGCGGTTATTTTTTTCGCATGCCTTGATCTTGAACAAAAATCCTCATTTCTGGATGGGCACTATCTATTCTTTTGACGTCTGTATTTCCGGTGTTCATCCTTCCACGAGGGACCTTTCTTGCTTTTTCCCTTCAACTCCTTGTGAGGATGTAACCCCCTGGCGAACAACATATATTCCGGGATCTCCAGTTCCTCTTCTTGCTTCTTCTCTACTTTCTTCTCCTTCTTCTCTTGAGGAAGAGGAGGGCCGGTAAAGTATTCAACAGGCAAGGCTTCCACCAGATAAATCAACTCATTTGCAAGATAGAAGGTAATACCTTCCTCATTCGCTCTCCTGGAGTTAATTGTCAACAAGACCGGAGCAGGGTCCCGGCGACATCCAATACGTAGGGCGAGTTCCCTGGAAGTAGTCAGATGTACATATTGACGGACCATGGGGCTCAGACCATTACGCAGGATGCTTGGGTATGCCTTTCGCCTTGTTCCGTGATATAAAACCTTTGGGGGTACAGATGGCTCATATTGAATTTTCACTGGCGAAGAGTGACCGTAACTTGCCCTTATTCTCTTTTCGTCCATCCGGAACCGTTCCCTGTCACTTGCATACACAGCCTGTTTGATGTCTGCCATACGCACATAAGACCAGCCTTCTTCTTCAGTAATGGCCTTATGCAGCTCTTTTAGGGGGATAAACCCTTCTTCGTCAAGAACTAGGCCGAACTCGTCAGGCCGATGTCTGAGTATATACGACATCAATTTGCTCAGACTTCTGATCTTATGATCTTTCCCCACAGGACCCCTTTTAAAATTTTACACTTCAGGAATTTGGAAACTCAATTATTCTCCTTTTCCTGTCCTGTCCTCCTCTCCCTTCATGAGACGCCGAATATTATCTTGGTGTTTGTATATTATCAGGCCTGCAATAATTACACTCATGACTATGTAAATCTCAGAATAGGAGAACAAAGCAATCCAAATGGGCAAACTTCCCGCGGCCACTATAGATCCAAGAGAGACGTATCCCCATTTGTAGACTACGCCGGCAAAGATGGGGAATGCGACCAAGAGTGCCCACGGAACAATGGGAATGCAGACGCCGACGGCTGTGGCGACACCCTTGCCCCCTCTAAATCTCAGGAACACAGGATAGAGATGACCCATAAACGCTGAAAGGGCAGTCAGACTAATCCATGTCTGTGATTTGAACAGCCAGACGGCAACAGCAACAGGTATCACTCCCTTTATGACATCCCCCAAGAGGGTCAGGGCGCCAAGCCCCTTTCCAACAGTTCGGTAGACATTTGTTGCTCCTATGTTTCCGCTGCCTCGCTTGGTGACATCGACTTTGGCCCAATATCTTGAGAGGATAACCCCTGTAGGAATGGAACCGAACATATATGCGAAGAGGATGAAGGCGACACCTTTGAACATGTCAACTCTACTCTCAGATCCGGAATTTTCACTACGGGTGAAGACTAACGGCTAACAGCACAGTCCTAACAATTTCAAAGGGATTCTAAAGGATTCTATGCTGTATGTCAAGGAGCAACAATAGTCCCTCAGGAATCGCTGCATAAACGTTGACAAAAAACGACCATTGGAATAAAATGATATATAGAAAAGGTGTTAAGGATATAAAAAAGAAAAGGGCATGGGAGAGTGAGGTGGTTTTATGTTAGTGGGGGATATCATATCGAAAAAACTCATCAAACTGACGATTAGGGATGATGTTGGTAAGGCATTTGAACTTATGAGGGTCAACAGGATTCGTCATATCCCTGTCTTGAGTGAAGAAAAACTTGTGGGGATCATCACGAATAGCGATCTTCGCCAGGTCTTAACACTATCAAAATCCGAAGATTCTGCACAACTACCCTACTTCATATCAAAACTTTCTACCGTTAAAGAGATTATGACTAGCGATCCCATCACGGTTACCCTTCAGACCGATGTGGAGGAGGCTGCAAGACTTTTGCAAGTACATAAGATAGGGGGGTTGCCCGTTGTAGATGGTGGAAAGCTTGTTGCTATGATTACCGAAACCGATATACTGACAGTATTCATTGAGATTATGGGGGTGATTAAATACAGCTCAAGGGTAGACGTGATTCTCGGGACACACCCGGATGCATTCCAGGATATCTCTAACATAATCATACAGAATGGCGCTGAGGTTATAAGTGTTGGGATGTCACCCCATACCGAAAAGGAAGACAGGGTTTATTACTTTCGCCTGGATACGGACGATGTACGTCTTGTCGCTAAAGCTATTGAGGATAGCGGCCATAAGGTAGTGTCAGTCGTAGACGGATAGAATACTCAGGGTCACAGGGGTCAGGGTTCTTGGGCGTGGGGTCCCTTACTCGGGTTACACCCTATTGAAGATGGATGTCAAGGGCGGCGGCGGTATTGCAAGAACCCTATCCCCGGGATGTGGGTAAATATAGAGACGGGTCCGGAACTGGAAAGAATATGAAAGAAGAGGATTTTCTAAAAGAGGTGGAGTTAATCAAGGAGGATGTCTCGGAGTTTAAGGTACGCTATTCAGCCTGTCAGTACTTTCATGAAAGGGCCAGGCATTTTTCAAGAGACCAGCTTGATAAGGCCGTCAAATTGTTCAATCAAATGATGGGAGAGAGATTCAGCGACAAGGAGTGAACGGGACAGGTCACAGAAAGGTGGTGATGGGCGAGAAAAGATCAATACGTTCAAGGGATATATTACTGGCCATATGCTCCGGCTTATTACTGATTACCATATTTCCACGGTTTAACCTGGAAGTCATTGCCTGGTTTGCTCTTATACCGTTATTCTACGGAATTCAAGGAAAAAAACTCCACCATTGCTTTTATCTGGGTTTAATTACGGGGTTTGTCTTCTTTTTGGGGCTGGTGTACTGGGTCTTCATCGCTGTTTCCCATTACGGCAACCTCAATCACCTCCTCAGTGTGTTTGTACTGACACTCCTGGTTTGCTATTTGAGCCTTTTCATAGGTGCTTTTGCATTCCTCGTAAGGTGCGCTGAAGATAGACTGGGTTTGAAGGAGGTCTCAGCGGCCCCTCTTATCTGGGTTTCTCTGGAATATGTAAGGTCTTTCTTGTTTACCGGTTTCCCGTGGGAGAGTTTGGGTTACTCTCAGTTCCTGTTTTTGCCTCTCATCCAGGTCTCAGACATTACGGGGGTTTATGGGATAAGTTTCTTAATCGTCTTGGTAAATGCCTTATTATTCAATATATCGTATGACTGGGTCTCAAGGAGAGAGAAGGGCTTTTTTAAAGCGGTTGCATTTACCCTTTTTCTCTTTATAGCAAGCCTTGTCTATGGAGCCTGGAGATTGGGAGATGTGTGTGAGAGGGCGCAGGCCTTCCCAACCATGAAGGTAGCGGTCATCCAGGGTAACATTGACCAGAGCAAAAAATGGGACCCTGCTTTTATGGATGAGACTATCAATATATACAGAGATCTGAGCCTTGAGGCGGCTAAATCCAGTCCTATTTTGACCATATGGCCTGAATCAGCCACCCCCTTCTTCTTCCAATCCAATGCGAAGCATAGAAAGACCGTCTTCAATATCTCTAAAGAGACCGAGTCATGGCTTCTATTCGGTAGCCCTGCCTATCAACAACGGAGTGGAAAGTTAGAGTATTTCAACAGCGCCTTCTTGGTCTCACCAAGTGGTTGTGTCCTCGGGAGATATGATAAGGTTCATCTAGTCCCGCTGGGCGAGTATGTACCCCTGGGTAAATATTTGTTTTTTGTTGACAAGCTCGTTGAAGGGGTAGGCGCTTTCTCTCCAGGGAGGAGCGTTGAACCATTGGAGTTTTCCTTGGGAAGGCCCGGTGTTTTTATCTGCTATGAGGCCATCTTCCCTAACCTGGTTCGAAAATTCGTCAAGAGAGGGGCGAATTTCCTGGTAAACTTGACGAACGACGCATGGTATGGTAAAACATCTGCTCCGTACCAGCATCTTTCCATGGTAACTTTTCGGGCGGTTGAAAATCGGGTCTTCATTGCGAGGGCTGCCAATACGGGCGTAAGCTCAATAATAGAACCTACAGGAAAGATATTATCAGCTACCGGTATATTTACCAAAGCGTTTATTATTGGTGCGATCCGGTTGGGGTCGATTCATTCCTTTTATACGGAATTTGGTGATTTCTTTGCCCGGATATGTCTGGTAATCACGCTATCCTTAATCGTAAGAGAGGTGTTAAAAAGTGTTAAGCGACGTTCAGGAAAGGTTTAAGGAATTGGATAAGAAACTGCATAGTCTTCGAGGTCATCTTTGACGTTGAAGGGACAACTCTGCAGTTGAGGGATATAGAAAAGTCAATGGAGAAACCGGGTTTTTGGGATGACCGGGAAAAGGCTAACAATACCTTAAAAAAAAGGAAGTTTCTTCAGAATTTAGTGAGCCAGTGGGAAGAACAGAAGGACAGGCTTGAAGATGTCAGGATACTTCTGGAACTTGTGGAGGAAGAGAAAGACGAAGAGACCCTTGCTGAGATCGAGATTGACCTTGAAAGTATAGGAAAAGAGGCCCTCGGTATGGAAGTGAAGCGCATGCTTGGGGGAGAGAACGATTTCAATGGAGCCATTGTCAGCATCCATGCCGGGGCTGGCGGCATTGAGGCTCAGGACTGGGCCGAGATGTTGATGAGGATGTATTTCCGATGGGCGGAAAACAGGGGGTTCAAAACAGAGATTATAGATTATCTGGGGGCGGATGAGGCCGGTATAAAGAGTGTGACCTTCACAGTGGAGGGGGATTATGCTTACGGTCTACTGAAGGCGGAGATAGGTATACACCGGCTGGTCAGGATATCACCTTTTGACGCTGCGGGACGACGTCATACCTCTTTTGCTTCCATATTCGTCTACCCTGAGATCGAAGACGGGATTGAAGTCGAAATAAATGAAGATGATCTGAGAATAGATACATTTCGTGCCAGTGGGGCAGGGGGACAACATGTCAATAGGACCGATTCGGCGGTGAGGGTTACTCACCTTCCAACCGGCATTGTGGTCCAGTGCCAGAATTTGAGATCCCAGCACAAGAACAAGGCTATGGCCATGAAGGTTCTTAAATCGAGGCTCTACGAGTTCGAGATGAAAAAGAAGACTGAGAAGATGAACGAACTCCATAGTAACAAAAAGGAGATTGCCTGGGGAAGTCAGATTCGCTCCTATATCCTTCATCCGTATCGGATGGTCAAGGATCACAGGACAAATAAAGGGGTTGGGAGGGTGAATGCGGTCCTGGACGGAGATATTGATCAGTTCATAGAGGCCTTTTTACTTTCCAGTAATACGTCTCCAGATATCGGTGTGGTGGAGTAAGTTGCCGTATGATAAGGATAGGCACTCGTTCAAGCCAACTTGCATTATGGCAAGCGAACTGGGTAAAGAAGCAGTTGGAGAAGAGATACCCCGGGATGAGATGTGTCCTGGAAAAGGTAAAGACCAAAGGGGACAAGATAACGGACCTTCCGCTGGCAAAGGTGGGAGGGAAAGGCCTCTTTGTCAAAGAGATCGAAGATGCCCTCTTGGAGGGCAAGATAGATATCGCTGTTCACAGTATGAAGGATGTCCCCACGGTTCTTCCGGAGGGTTTACATATAAGGGCAGTGACGCATAGAGAGGATTTCAGAGACGCCCTGATCTCCAGAGGCAATTTGCAGTTGAAAGGTCTGGCCTCAGGTTCTAGAATCGGGACGAGTAGTCTGAGGAGGCAGTCTCAACTTCTTCATATCTATGAAAGCTTTCAGGTGGTGGCATTGAGAGGTAATCTCGATACCAGATTGAGGAAGCTGGAAACGACCCCCCTGGATGCTATTATCGTGGCTGCCGCAGGGTTAAAACGGATGGGCTGGGAAGACAGGATATCTCAGTATATCCCGACTGAAGTTATGATGCCAGCTATAGGACAGGGAGCGCTCGGTATTGAATCAAGGGTGGATGACGAAAGGATCAATGAGGTTGTAAATTTCCTGAATTCCTCTGATTCGGAAGCGGCTGTCACAGCAGAAAGGCAATTTCTGAGAAAGCTGGAGGGCGGGTGTCAGGTTCCCATCGCTGCTCTGGGGAGGGTTAGTGAAGGGGTCTTGACCCTTTGTGGGATGGTAGGTAGTATCGACGGGAAAATTCTCTTAAGGGATGAAGTGGAAGGAAACCCTCATAATGGGGTTGTGCTCGGCGAGAGACTGGCTGAGAGGTTATTGGCCAGGGGAGCAGGAGAGATCCTAAGAGAGATATTTCCAGCAACTCACCAGGTGTCCCCCTGATTCCTCCCGTAACTCAGGTTCGCGGTCAGTGCATACGGGCATCACATACTTGCAGCGAGGAGAAAACCTGCACCCTTTGGGAAGGTCGGATAATCCGGGCACGATCCCCGGTATGACCTCCAACCTCTTTTTCCCCGCTCGATCTCCGGCCATTATGGGCACTGAGTTAAGAAGCCCGATCGTATAAGGATGTCTTGGCTTTTCAAAGAGGTCATTAACCGTTGAATATTCCACTATTTTACCTGCGTACATCACAGCCACGTACTGTGCAGTCTCTGCTATGATCCCCAGGTCATGGGTGATCAAGATAATTGACATCCCTATCTCTTCTTTAAGCCGATTCATCAAGTCCATGATCTGCGCCTGGATGGTTACATCCAGGGCCGTAGTGGGTTCATCCGCGATCACCAATTTTGGGTTACACGACAAGGCCATAGCGATCATTACCCTTTGTCGCATCCCCCCGCTAAGCTGGTGAGGATATTCCCGTATCCTTTTTTCCGGGGAAGGGAACCCGACTAATTTTAACATTGCCACGGCTTTCTCCATAGCATCCTTTCTTGATAGTCTCTGGTGAAGCCGTAAAACCTCTGAGATTTGTTCTCCAATTTTGAAGACGGGGTTTAAAGAGGTCATCGGTTCCTGAAATATCATGGATATTTTTTTTCCTCTGAGCTTCCGTATCTCAGCCTCTTTGAGTTTAAGAAGATCCTGTCCTTCAAATATTACCTCGCCGCCCACAATTTTTCCAGGCGGGTCGGGTATCAACCTCATGATTGATAAGGCAGTTACACTCTTCCCACACCCTGACTCCCCCACCAGGCCCAGGGTATCCCCCTCATCAAGGCCCAGGGTAACCCCGTCAACAGCCTTTGCAACCCCTTCCTCTGAGGTGAAGTGGGTCTCGAGGTTTATAATGTCCAGTAATCTTTTACTCATCTTCAGATACCTTCCTGAAATGCTTGAGTATCTATGTTCATTGCGGATTACTGGGGTAATCCACTCGAACAGCCATTAGCCTTAAGGTGTAAATATTAGGTTATTGATATTTTTCAAATAGATACCTAACACTTAATAACAACCATTCATTTGCTGTATGAGCAATGAATCAGCAGCATATCCCCACTAATGCACGATGATCCAATCCGGTACCTATAACTTAATCAGGTTTCTGTGTCAAGCATCTGTGCTTCTTGTGACCCTGAAAAAATGCGACCTGTGCAGTTGAACAGGATTGCGTTAAGCGCCCGGCAAGCGGTAAACTTGACCAACTGCACAGTCGAAAAAATGTGAGGTTATTGTGTTGACACCTGAGTTGATTTTTGATATTTTTGACGAAACTTCTTTAAGGATTAACTGTTTATATAGGAGGCAAGAAAGCTATGGCCAATGGCGGTAAGGACTGGGGGCAGTCCCCCCCGGATATTGAAGAGAT
>DAOWME010000153.1 GCA_030643245.1 Deltaproteobacteria bacterium | reverse complement strand
TTATGAACTACAGTCTTGCATAAGGCTGAATGTATAATGGGATGAAAAGTCTCGTATGTCTATTTTAAAAGTTGGCCAGGTCCTTACGTATAAGAAGCAAACGAAGCAAGCAGCCGGCGCTTAACGCAATCCTGCTCAACTGCACAGGTCCAACTATTTTGAGGATTTTGTGTTTGAAGATCGGGCAAAGATGGCCTGAAGATGAGATGCACAAATGGGGAAGTTATTTCGTCCCCACCCTAAGCACTGTCCAATGAAAGCCGAGGGGGACAGGATGAGAATAAAAAGCAGATGGGGGGAAATGCCCGAATGGCCAACTACCATCCTGTAATTACATGCAGTAACAGACTAATAAGTAAGCCGCCGCTCTCCATAATGGCTCTTCTCCTCATAATCCTTTCCTGTGGATGCGCCACCTCTTTCACGGATAACCGGAGGTTGAATATGGAGCCTTTCTTCAATTATGACAAGGATACCGGCGAGGAGTATACTCAATTCGATGCCATCGGTCCTTTATTTACCTTTAAATCTAAACCGAAAAAGAAAGAATACGGCCTTAGACCATTCTTTTATGTTAGGAAAAAGGAAGAAGGGCTGTTTAAGGAAGTAGAGTATCTATACCCTCTTGGCAAATATAGGGTGACCGAAAAAGAAAGGGTCTCCCGGTTTATACCCCTTTTTTCTTCCCACAAGGACCTATCAGAAGAATCGAAGAAGCCCTCGGATTTCGGCTTCTTTCCTGTCTTCTGGGGTAAAGATGAAGAGAATAAGAATTACTGGGGGGTTTTTCCTATATACGGAAGGTTAAGCCACAGGTTTGGAAAGGACCGGATCCGCTTTTTCCTCTGGCCTCTTTACTCGGATTCAAAAGAGGGTGGCTCCCGGACACAAAATATTCTCTGGCCCATATTCTCCCGCACCACCGGAGGAGGGAAAAGCGGGTGGAGGATATGGCCTCTTTACGGACAGGAGGAAAAAGAAGATGAGTATTCCAAGTATTATGCATTATGGCCGATATTCTTCTTTCAGAAAACCGATTTAGATACAGACAACCCCAGAACCTTTACAGCGGCACTCCCATTATTCGTGAGCTCGCATTCACCCGACAAGGAATCAAGGTCATTTCTTTGGCCTTTTTTCAACCATACCATCAACAGAACAAAAAACTATAAGGGATGGGATATGCCCTGGCCCATCCTCCATTATGGGAAAGGGGAAGGGTTGGAAAACTTCAGGTTTTTCCCCATATACGGATACAAGGAAAAAGATGATTCAAAAAGCGGCTTCTTTCTATGGCCCATATACACTCATAGAAAAGACATTTTTAAGGACTACGAGGAAAGAACATATAGATTTCTCCTCTTAGATAAATATCAAAAAAAAGTATGGAAAGATGGCTCCAAAGATTCCACTTCTCTAAGGATATGGCCCTTGTTCTATTATGACAGGAAGGCGGACGGCCTTACGAAATTTTCATTCCCAGAGATCATACCCATAGAAGATGAGGGGTTTGAGAGGAACTATGCCCCACTCTTCAGGCTTTATGAATATATTGGAGATTCTAGGGGCTATATGGAGTCTAGATTCCTGTGGGGGCTATACAGACATAAAAGGACCGACAGCAAAGAGTTCTTTGAGCTAACATTTATATTCGCTCATGAAAAAGAAGGAGATCGACGCTTTTTTTCTATATTAAAAGGGCTTTTCGAATACAGACACGTCGATGGTATAAATGCCATTAAACTTTTTTATGTTCCATGGCTGATAAGATGGAAGACTTCAAGCCCTACAAGTGGCATTCAACGGGTAGTCTCTATAGTCAATAATGGACAGGAGATAGAATGTGAAGGTATTAGTAATCGGTTCAGGGGGTCGGGAGCATTCCCTAGTCTGGAAGATTAACCAAAGTCCGAGGGTGTCAAAGATATTCTGTGCTCCGGGCAATGGGGGACTCAGAAGCTTAGCAGAGTGCATTGACATCGAGGCTACAGACATATTGTCTCTTAAGAAATTCGTAAAGGAGAAGAGGATAGATCTTACTGTAGTTGGTCCGGAGTTGCCCCTGACCTTGGGGATAGTCGGCGAGTTTGAGAGAGAAAAGCTGCGGATATTTGGTGCAAGCAAAAAAGCATCAAAGATTGAAGGCAGTAAGTCCTTTGCCAAAGACCTCATGAAGAAATACGGTATACCCACAGCGAAATACTGCACATTCACCTCTAGAGACGAAGCCGTTGCGTATATAAAAGAGATCGGTTCTCCTGTGGTAATCAAAGCCGATGGCCTGGCCGCAGGGAAAGGAGTCATTCCCGCACATAATGTACAAGATGCCATAGACGCAGTAGATCTTATTATGATTAAAAAAGCGTTTGGAGATGCGGGGGAAAAGATAGTCGTTGAGGACCTTCTGGTCGGTGAAGAGGCATCCTTTCTGGTCTTTACAGATGGCAAGACGGCAATCCCACTGCCAACTTCCCAGGATCATAAGCCGGTATTTGATGGCGATAAGGGGCCAAACACCGGTGGGATGGGGGCATATTCACCCGCTCCTATCGTAACAGAGGATTTATACAGAAAGATAATGAACGAAATTATGATACCCACCATAAGGGGTATGGTTGCTGAGGGAAGGACATATAAAGGCGTTCTATACGCAGGACTGATGATCTCCGACGGGAAACCAAAGGTGCTGGAATTCAACGCCAGGTTCGGCGATCCTGAGACGCAACCTCTGGTCATGAGGATGAAGAGCGATATCATCCCGGTATTGGAGGCCACCATAGATGGAACGCTTTCTCAAATAAAGATCGAATGGGATGAGAGGGCTGCCGTGTCTATTGTCATGGCATGTGAGGGGTATCCAGGGAGTTATGAGAACGGTTTTGAGGTTATTGGCTTAGAAAAAGTTTCAAACAGGAAGGATATTGAAGTGTTTCATGCGGGAACTGCACTGAAGTCTGGAAAGACGGTTACCAGCGGAGGAAGGGTTCTCTGCGTGACAGCTATAGGATCGGGGATTGAAGAGGCTATTGCTCTCGCATATGACGCAGTGGAAAAAATCCACTGGAAAGGGGTCCACTACCGACAGGATATCGGAAAAAAAGCTCTCGATCGATCTCAGGAAAAAAAGACCCACAAGTAGAGACAACACCATGAAAAACGACTGGTTTGAACACAGAAAAGATATGTTTATCAAGGAGTTGGTAAGTCAGTTTTTTAAAACAAAACTCTTCTTTGATGGACTATACGCCCAGTACAGGGATGTTGGTAGTCTGCCGTTTCGAGAGATGGATTGGTGGGTGGGGACAGAGCTAAGAAAAGGACCTCTGTGGACACTCAAAGACCTTTGCCACTCTTTATTCAGAGACAAGAGATCAGGCATAGGGATGCACGAGCTCCTCTTTGACTGGGTCCTGGGTTCTATCTTTCATGAGTGCATGAAACTCAAAGAAGATATCTATCACCTGGATCTCTATTGGCGAAGGCATGAAGAGATTGGAGAGGACAAAGACTTCCCCGTTGAGGTTAAGAAGATACTGAAGGAATATGGTCTCTTTGTAAAAAAGACAGGAAAAGATTTGATGGGAGAAATGAAGAGGATTGATTACCTGTTTTCCAAAGCCACTGATCAACTGAGGACCATCCTTCAAAACTATTCAAGGAACCGATTGCTAATACTCCTCCTCATAGACAACGAAGAGCTGGTTGAACAGGTTTTTGGCAAAAACGCTTTGAAGCAAATCTTCGGTTCCATGTACGAAGGAGGCCTCAAAGAGGCGTTTTCGTTCGCTGCGGAGAGTCTCATAGAAGGTGGCTGGTTTGAAAGTGCCGTAGAGATTTGCAAAAAAGCCTTGAAGGTTAACCCTGAGAATACTGAAATAATAGAGCTCCTTGCCAAAGCTCAGAAACTGCTGGGAACATGAGAGGAATCACATGCAAAAACCATTAGTTGGAATCGTTATGGGCAGCGACTCAGATTTGCCCGTTATGGAGTCTGCAACAAAGGTTCTGGATCACATGGAAATAAAGTACGAAATAACAATTTCTTCTGCTCATCGTTCTCCTGAGAGAACAAGAAAATACGCTCAATCGGCTGTTGAAAGAGGGATCGAAGTGATTATCGCCGGAGCGGGCGGAGCCGCACATCTAGCAGGATTCATCGCCGCAGAGACACTCTTGCCGGTAATTGGAATCCCTATCGGCTCGTCTGCTTTGAATGGTCTCGATGCACTCCTCTCTACAGTCCAGATGCCTGGAGGTATACCCGTTGCCACAATGGCTATTGGAAAGGCAGGGGCAAAAAATGCGGCAATCTTTGCGGTTCAGATATTGAGCTTGAGGCAGTCGGAATTCAGGGAAAAATTGAAGGTATATCGCAAAGACATGGCCCTAGAAGTGGAAGAAAAAGCAAAAAACCTAGATAAGCGAATAAAAACAACCCCGTCATAGGAAACATTACCAAATTTTCTGGTTTGGCAAAGTTAAAGAGACCACCTGTCCAGTATCTCCGAGTCTGTTTATCTCTTTTCCATTATAAAAGAGGTTAATTCCGCCGGCATTTCCGACATCGAGCTTGAACCCGTTGAGTCCTGTCCAAGCGTGACTGTCACCTGGTTTCAGGGTCATCTCAATGGGTGGTTTATCATCGATCTGAATCCTGAGCCACGTCATCTCTGAGGCCTTGGCCAAGAGAGTCTTCTTCTCTTCAATCTGAAATATATCCTCCTCTGCTGATGCTGCCTCACCTTCACTGACCTCTGATGCAGTTGCAGAAGGTTCCTCCTCTGAATTCTCGGCCGCTACAGGAAACCCCTTATCCAGCTCGACAGACGGAAGCGCCCTACCCACAGACTCTATGCCTGGCGGTTCCTGCGCTTCAATTAGCTCAGAACTGATGGGTGCAACACACGATTCAACCCCGTCCTTTTTGCTTGAGTTGAAATAGATCATGAGGCTAATCAGTAAGATAACCGCCACTGGTGCAATCACCAGTATAGGATGACACAACACCTTTTTTTTATGCGGAGCGGCATCGCCTTGGTCACTATTTGTCATATTGTCCATATATGTGCGGTATGCAGCCAGAACCTCAGCGCTATCAACTTCCAAATATTTTGCGTATGACCTTAAAAAACCCTTAATAAAGACGTTTGCAGGTAGCTTATCCGTATCGCCATCTTCTATCGCTTCGAGAAAAACTCTTCTAATCTTTGTCGCTTCCGAAACCTCTTCAAGCGAGATAGATCTTGCCTCTCTCTCTTTCTTCAAATATTCTCCAAATGAACCCATAATATATTTAATTTAACATATATCATGAATTCTTTCAAGAAAAAGACCCTTAAACCCCAAGGAAACGCATTTGGATTTTCTTCTTATCGTCACTTTAAGTAGAACTCGCTTCCTTATGCGCTCTTTTCGGGGGGCTTATTAGAACAGACCTTCAACTTCCTGCTTGATATGCAAAACAATATCTGATATAGTCTGTGCAGTTTGGTTCTCCTTGGCACAAAAATTGCGGTTATGTTTATAATTACAGTCTACGTGTCAGTGATTAAATTAATGGAATCATGGGACACAAACTTAGCTGAATTTTATGCTTATCATCCCACGGCAAATTAAATCGTTTATAAAAAACTCGGGGCCAATTCCCCCAGATTTTAGCTCTCTAATTTCTGGCTTGATATGTAACATATCCCCTGATATATTCTTATAATTTCAATAAGGGACGAGGCCGGAATAACTTCCTCAAGTTGGCGCTCAGATTTAGGTTAGATTTGTTCGATCTGAAAGCGCAAAACCGCAGGAATAGTCTGACCTATTTCGAGGATTTTGTGCTTGAAGATCGGGCAAAAATGGCCTGAAGATGAGATGCACAAATGGGGAAGTTATTTCGGCCTCGTCCCTAACCTCAATCTATCGTGTCGCCTGCTACTCGCTAAACTTTTCTGTCCCTTCATCAAGAAAGAGACCGAGTTCTTCCGAGTAGAAAGGAGAAGTAGATGTTTATCGATTCTATCGTGGGCTTATTTTCCAATGATCTCGCCATCGATCTAGGTACGTCAAATACCCTCGTTTATGTCAAGGGTAAAGGTATCGTCTTAAGTGAACCTTCAGTCGTTGCTATACGGAATGATTACACCGGAGGCGCCAAGAAGGTATTGTCTGTTGGGATGGATGCAAAAAAAATGTTGGGAAGAACTCCCGGTAGTATTGTTGCGATACGTCCCATGAAGGACGGAGTGATAGCAGACTTCGAGATCACAGAGGCTATGTTAAGATACTTCATCACAAAGATTCATAACCGCCGCACCCTGGTTCGACCGAGAATAATTATCTGCGTTCCATCCGGGATCACCCAAGTTGAAAAGAGGGCGGTTAAGGAAACCGCCGAATCAGCAGGGGCCAGAGAGGTATATCTCATTGAAGAACCCATGGCAGCAGCAATTGGTGCAGGACTGCCTGTTAGTGAACCTACCGGTAATATGGTAGTTGACATCGGCGGAGGAACCACCGAAGTGGCTGTTATCTCTTTATCGGGCATTGTATACAGCCAATCTGTCCGTGTCGCGGGAAACAAGATGGATGAAGCAATAATTCAATATATCAAGAGGACATATAACCTTCTTATCGGAGAAAGAACCGCCGAGTTGATCAAGATAAATATAGGTACAGCCTATCCCAATGAAAAGATAATAACCATGGAGGTAAAGGGCAGGGACCTTGTCGCCGGTGTTCCCAAAATCTTGGAGATTGATTCGGAGGAGATTAGAGGTTCGTTGGCTGAACCCATTAACACAATACTGGAGGCAGTGAGAATCGCTCTTGAAGGAACTCCCCCAGAACTGGCTGCCGATATCGTAGATAACGGCATCGTCCTGATTGGGGGGGGGGCTTTGCTGAAAGACTTTGATATTCTTTTACAGGAAGAAACCGGCCTTCCAATAACACTAACCGACGACCCTCTGTCGGCTGTAGTCCTGGGCGCCGGAAAGGCACTTGATGAGCTTTCCTTCCTTAAAGAGATAATGATTCGGTCTTAGTGGACTTTCTCGCGAAATAGTCGTTATTTAATCTCTGCGCTTGACCTGCGGAATGCGTAGTATACCCACCGGGCCACTCCGTAGGATTTTCCGTCCACCGTACCAGTTATCCCTGCACTCTGACCATAACTTTCCCTAAACTTTTAGGCATCCTTCATACATCGGTTTACACTTTTTAAATTATGGCTGCTTCAACGGTGCCGAGACCGTTTTTTTATTCTAAAGTGTAAACTACTTTATAGCTTTTATGAAGGATGCTTGTTTTGGAGCGTATTCCTTAACTTTAGGCATTTTAGGCACTCATTATTTACTTGAGTTTTCGAAAAATAGTTGGCCGGAAAAACAAGGATTTGGAATGATTTTTGCCAC
>DAOWME010000141.1 GCA_030643245.1 Deltaproteobacteria bacterium | reverse complement strand
TCACCTTCAGGCCATCTTCGCCCGATCTTCAAACACAAAATCCTCGAAATAGTTAAGACTATTCCTGTGGTTTTGTATTTTCAGATCGAACAAATCCAACCTAAATCTGAGCGCCAGCTTGAGGAAGTTATTTCAGCCCCGTCCCTAACCAATGCGCCGCTGGACGCTCCTCTTCATCCGACACATTCGAAATGCATGAACTCTTATTGTTTTAGAAGTCAGTTGTCTTGTGACGCAAAATTATGCCCCCTTGAATAGCGGCGCTCTCTTTTCCAAAAAAGCCTTCACCCCTTCTCTGTGGTCTTCTGTTTTCAGACAGATGCTCTGGGCCGTTGCCTCCATGTCCAACTCGGTATCCACATCTGTGTTAAGCCCCTTATACATAATCTCCTTTATCATCCCTAGCGCTATTGGGGCTTTCTTTGCCAACCTGCCCGCCAGTTCATAGGTCGCTTTTTCCAGTTCTTCAGGTGGTAAGGCCTTATTTACCATCCCTATCCGTTCCGCCTCCTTAGCATCGATTACATCACCCGTGAAATAGAGCTCAATGGCCTTTGACGTACCAACAAGCCTGGGGAGAAAATACAATCCGCCATAATCGGAAACCAACCCCACATTTACGAAAGTCACCCCCAACTTGGCCTTCTCGGACGCGATCCTCATATCGCATGCAAGGGCGATACAACAACCAGCGCCTATGGCATGACCATTTACACAAGCGATAACGGGTTTTTCCAAACTTCTGATCTCCGTTATTATCCTGTGGGAAACACTGCGCACAAATTCCCTCCTCTCAACCAGGTCCACCTCGAGGCTCATCCTCTCCATGTCTTTTACGTTCCCGCCGGCGCAAAATGCCCTGCCAGCACCAGTTATGACCAATGCACCGATCTCCTTGTCCCTTTTCACATCTTGAACGGCATCTATTATATCCTCTCGCATCGTACCACCCAGCGCATTTAGACTATCCGGTCTGTTGAGCATTATCGTAGCAACACGGTCCTCTTTCTTAAATATGATATCATTGTAAGCCATATGTTTTGCTCCTTTCTTACCTCCCTTTATATTCCGGTCTTCTCTTTTCCAGGGCGGCGCTGAAGCCTTCCCTAGCGTCCTCTGTCTTTATGCATACACTCTGCGCAAAAGATGCAAATTCGAGTTCAGACGAGAGGTTAGACCCAATCCCTCTCCTGATTCCCATCTTTATCATGCCTATGGCCTTTGTTGCGCCCCTTGCCAGTTTTTTGGCAAATTTCTTGGTCGCCTCTTCCAATTCATCCGCTGGGACCACCTTGTTGACTAAGCCTATGCGTTCCGCCTCGTTTCCGTCTATTATGTCGCCGGTAAAAGCCAACTCATTTGCCTTTCCTATACCGACCAGTTGGGGCAGGAAGAACATGCCCCCCATCCCCGGCAACGTACCTATCCTCACGAAAAACTCACTGAACTGTGCATCTTCCGATGCTATCCTGATATCGCACGCCAAAGCGATGTCAAACCCCGCCCCCATGGCCGGTCCGTTCACCGATGCTATGACGGGCTTTGGCAGGTCGATAATAGACCTGATCACCCCCTGAAAGACCGCATATATCTCTTCCCTGATCTCCGCAGGGGCCATATCCAATATCTTCTCTCCCTGGGGAAGGTCTATACCGGAACAGAAGGCAGACCCAGCGCCGGTGATAATCACAGCCCTTACGTCAGCGTCCCTGGCCGCCTCCTCGAATGCGCTTCTGATCTCCTTGCCAGTGTCTATGCTCAACGCATTCCTCAATTTGGGTCGATTGATAGTTATGGTAGCCACACTATCTTTTTTATCATAGAGAACATTTTCAAATTCCATAATCGCCTCCTTCCTGTTTGATGCCTGTGGAATTACACAAAAACAGCTCATGCCCAATCGGGGATTCTAGGCCCTTACCCATGGCCGGAAAGCTGCGTGTCCACGGGCATCTTATTTCGCTTATCGTAAAAGCTCGTTAGCTATTATGACCCTCTGTATGTCCGCATTCCCCCCTGCCACCTCGTTGAGTTTAACATCTCTATAAATCCGTTCTATGTTGAATTCTTTTGTGTACCCGTAGCACCCGTGAACCTGAAGAGAAATGCTGGCCACCTCCCTGGCCGTAGTGGAGCAAAAGAGCTTTGCTATTGCCGAGTCCTTCCGTATGCGTTTCCCCTGGTCTCTCTGGTAGGCACATGTATAAACCAGATACCTTGCAGCCTCGACCTTCATGGCCATCTCTGCCAACTGCCACTGGATGGTGAGAAATTCCGAAATGGGATGGCCTCTTTGGTGCCTCTGTTTGGAGTAAGCTACCGCTTCATCAAGGGCCGCTTGAGCCATCCCCAAACTCAGTGCTGCGCTTCTGATCCTGCTTTCAGCCTCTATCTCCAGCAGCACCTTAAACCCCTCATCATCCTTTCCCAATACATTTTCCCTGGGCACACGGAAATCTTCCAGTATCAAATCGCCTGTTGCCAGCCCCCTCATCCCCATAAGCCGCTCCCGCCTGCCTGGGGTGAATCCTGCTCTGTCTGTTTCAGCCACAAAGGCACCTGCCCTATCGCCCTTAGTCTTTGCAAAGAGCGTGACCAGATCAGCGGAAAAGACCCCTGTTATGAACCGTTTGGTCCCATTGAAAACGTATTCATCCCCATCCAGTACCGCTCTCGTCTCAAAGGCCCTGGGGTCCGACCCTGTGGACGGTTCAGTAAACGCCCAGCATGCCCTTTTTTCTCCCTTCACAAGGGGAATCATATACTTCTTCTTCTGCTCGTCTGTGCCAAACCGTCTCAGGGCGAGCGCGGTCATGATCCCCTCCATGGGAAGGTTGGCTATGGGGGGGCAAACCTGACCTATCTCTTCCACCGCCACTATGAAAGAAGTGAAGGTCGAACCGACCCCGCCGTATTCCTCTTCAAAAAGCAGGCCCATAATGCGAAGCTCCTTCAGTTTTTCCCAGACAACAGGCGGAAACTCATTCTCTTCCTCTATTTGAGGTACCAGGGGAGCAAACTCCTTCCTGGCAAATTCCCTTACACTTTTCTTGATCGCCTTTTCTTCTTCTGAAAGCTCAAAAGCCATCGTGTCCCTCTCCTTTCAAATAATGAGAGATGGAAAAGTCCTCAGTCAACTTCCACCTCCATCCAAAGTAATGCCTGTCCCATGGATTTCCATGTCTGATCAAGGCGAAGGGTACGGGTCGCTCCTCCTCCCAAAGCATTGTAAAGAAATACCTACAGACAATCGATCTTCGGCATCTCATAAACCTTTACCATCCATTTGACGTGCTCTTTGACCCGCTTAGGGGCTACTTACCTAGTTTCCGTCCAGAAATGGCCATTTTTCCCCTGAGCTGCGTTCTCCTCCGGTTTCCGCCTGCGACGTACGATCATGTACGCCTCGGCGCAAACCGTCGTGCGGCCTTGCTCAGAGAAAAAATTGCTCATTTCTGGATTGGAAACCAACTCGTGCCCTTTTCTCAAGAAGTCCATTTATGGATGGACACTATTTCGGCCTCGTCCCTAAGTAGTGACCATCCATAAATGGCGATTTTCCGTAATCTCTGCGTCAGACTCAGATTTTAATCCTCAAAATACCCAATGTAATCATAATTAGAATTGCTGCTCCGTTCGGCTGGGTCTGGGCTTTGCCCAACACCTGTGTCATAATGTTAGACATCACCATTGACAACGATCGAAAAGTGTCGTAGATTTGAATTGTAAATTATCGATTAAATGGGACAGAGAAAATGAAACGCTCAGCGCTTATCAGCATGCTTATCTTAGGGGCATGCATATTCAGCTGGATCGTTTCTTTCCAGCACGGCAACCACCGATCAAGATGTTCCCTTGATGGTAGCGAGATTCAGCCCCTGTATGAAGTCATAATTGTCCAGAAAAACAGATTGTCAATAAGTTTTGCAGGTCTTCTGAGCGCCCGCATATGGCTCAGAGAGAATAGTGAACATGCTTCTTCTATCTTGGTTACCGACGAGACTACGGGGGGAAAAATCAGGGCAGAGGATGCGTTCTACGTGTTGAGTGAGGTGGTTACAACCCCTTACACGGGAAACAAAATCCACGTCTTTGCTAAGAAAACAAGGGCCAGATCCCATGCCACGCAGTTCAAGGGGAAGCTGGTCAAGAACCCTTTTCAAGCGGAGGAAAGAAAACCGGTACTGTTGGCAGAACAGAGGATTGATCCGCGAAGTGGTACTGGCTTTCTCTTTCCCTCTTCTCAAAACCCTTTATCCCTGCCGGCCAGAATCGCGTTGATGAACAAGCGTGATTCTTCATACTTACCTCAAGAACATCCTGCCCGATTTCCCGTCGGACATTCAACACCGCCAGACAAACCACCCAGGATACCCGCTTAGACTTCCCATCAAAAACAAACATAGTAGAGACGCAAAATTTTGCGACCTGTGCAGTTGAGCAGGTATGCCGCTTGCCGGCTACTTTTTTCGTTTGCTTCTTATGAACTACATTCTGGCATAAGGCTGTATGTGTAATGGGAAGATAAGTCTCGTCTGTATATTTGAATGTAGGCCAGGTCCTTACGTATAACAAGCAAACGAAACAAGCAGCCGGCGCTTAACTGAATCATCAGAGACACTTCAAGACACTAAGTTTGTGTAACTGCACAAATCGAAATTTTGCGTCTCTACTTAAGGGACGGGACCAACAGCATTGGTCTTTATTCTCAAGTAGCTCCGGGCTTCCCCCCTATAAGGGAAAACGGACTGTCTCGTTGAGACTGATATAAAGGTCAAAATATGCTCCTCAACCCATTATCCATTACCACGCTTTCTTTTGCGTTGATATCCTCTGTCTTGACGCTATATGGCGGTTTTTGGGCCTTTAAGGTGGGGGGTAATTTGAAAAGGTCCATGACAGCGGCTGTCAGGCATAATGCGCTTGGGAAGAGGATCAACCCTCTTTTTTGGTTTGCCTCGGTGGTCCTGGTGGTGAGATTATTCTCTTACCCTCTCTTTTATGGAGCGCTGCAAGGCTTTGTCAAAGATGTTGACGGGGCCATGTGTATTTACGGGGTTACCCAGGTCTTACCCAACTTATGCACATTTCTTGAGTTTATCAAGCCGCTGGTCTTTTTCTCCATTGGAGGGTGGCTAATATTGCATTCTTTGACCAGACGATGCAAAAACCAATCATTAGTGTTGAGAAAATTAACGTTTCTTATGGGGATTAGCGCCGTTATCCTCGTTGACAGCATAGGGGATCTTTTTTTCTTTCTCAATATGAATTGCGACACCCAGGTGACGTGTTGCACTCCAACGATCGACTCTCCCTACAGAATATCCATGACCATGTGCAGGTATTTATTGGGACAGCGCTACGAGCAACCCCTTTTACTCGTTTATTATTTGAGCAACCTTGCTCTTCTCGGGGTGGCCGGGTATCTCATCAAAAAAAAGAAATTAGAGGGGAAGGTAGCCCGCAGAAAAAGGTCTCTTGGACTGGGCTTGTTCCTGGGAGTTACAAACCTCTTTCTGACCGCACTTGCCCTGCCTGAGGTTATCGCACCAAGGTTGATGAATTTACCCTATCACCACTGTCCATACTGCCTTCTCCAGTATGTGCCGGATAGCTCTCTGATTATCGGCTTTTTCATGCTCGGTACATTTGGATTTGGCTGGGCTTTCGGATTGGAGGTTGTCACCACGGATAAGGAAACCGCCGGCAACCTGTCCCGATATTTGAACAAGATTTACCGGTTTTCCTTTTTCGGTTTGGGCCTCTCTCTGGGAATGGTCACCCTTCATCTATTGTGGTGCGGTCGGTAAAAATAACCGAGTGGATAAGGATATTTAATGATTTTGAAGAATTTGACAGATCATATAAAAGGAGAAGAAAATGAAAAAATATCATATACTAGTTAGTATTTGCATGCTTTTTATAATATTTCAAGGCCGATCATTTGCTGAGACGATCGTTCTCGAAGAGATTATCGTTAGGGGAGAAAGGGAGGTGATCCGGGAAGAGTGTCTCGATATCAAGGAGGTCAGAGAGACACCGGCCAGGGATGTGGGAGAGGCCCTCAAGGTTGTCGAAGGGATCAGTTCGGTCAGAAAGGGCGCGATAGCCAATGACATAGTTCTCAGGGGGTTTCAGAGAGACAATATCAATGTGTTAATAGATGGGACAAGGATCTATGGCGCCTGCCCAAACCGGATGGACCCGAGTTCATTCCACACTGATTTTGCGGAGATTGAGAAGATTTCCGTCATCAAAGGTCCCTTTGATGTCAAAAATCCGGGGAGTCTGGGGGGGCTGGTTGAAATCAAGACCATGGAGCCGGAAAAAGGATGGGGCGGTACTGTAAACACCTTTGTCGGATCATACGAAAACATCAATGCTTCTTTTAATACCTCCTATGGCGGCGACAAAGTCGACGCCGTTTTTGGGTATGCATATAGATACTCCCTACCCTATAAGGACGGGGACGGGGATCGCATCACGGAACAATATCCCCCTGATCCTGATTCAACAGAGGGATATAAAAGTGGGGAAGAAGACGATAAAGCTTATTCCATCGACACCTATTGGACCAAATTAGGGTTTAATCCCCTCGAGAATCACAGACTGGAGATCGATTATACCCGCCAGGAGGCCGATGATATTATCTATCCCTACCTCCTCATGGACGCTGTATATGACGACACGAATCGATTTAACGTGGATTATGAGGTTTCAGACCTTCCTAATCGTGTTGAGAAGCTGAAGGCCCAATTTTACTGGAATCAAGTAAAGCATGATATGACCGACTGGAGAAGGGTTTCCTCTTCAGGGTTTGATACGGGACATAAGATGAGGTGTTACGCGGAGGCGGAGACTTTTGGCGGGAAGGTTGAGTCGGATATTCGTGTCCCCATGGGCAATTTGACGATTGGGGTTGACTATTACCTCAGGAACTGGGATGCTGAGAATACAATGCCCATGGGAAAACAGAAGATGATGCCGGATTGTGATTCTAGAAATATCGGAACCTACCTCGAATATGACCGGCCCATCGGGGAAGACTTGAGGTTGACCGTGGGCGCAAGGTTCGATCATACAAAGACGAAGTCCCATGATGACCGCACCGCCCTATACAGTCTGTACCATAATACCAGAGACAGAGAGGAGACCGATTCTTACGTGGGTGGTAACGTCCAGATTCTTTATGCCCCGGTGAAAAAGATCGAACTCTTTGCCGGATTCGGACATGTCACCCGGCCGCCGGGTCCCGATGAAAGATACATAGCCCTCGATAGACCGCCGGATAAGCCGGACTGGGTGGGCGACCCGGAAATCGATCCGGTAAAGAATCGGGAGTTTGATTTCGGCGTTAAGTACTTAGGGGATACATTCTACGGGAAGGCAACGTTTTTTTACAGTGATATCCAGGATTTCATCACTGTTTATGATATTGATGAACCGGGCGAGGGCGCCAGGAGTTTCCGAAACGTCGATGCCACGTTCTATGGTGGCGAGATCAACTTGAACCTCTTCCTTCCCTTCGATCTGTATCTTCAGGGGGGATTTTTCTACACCTGGGCCCGCGACGACACCTTTGACAAACCTTTGACTGAGATACCTCCATTGCAGGGGAGAATTGCGGCAAGATACGATATAGAGAGATATTTTGCAGAGGTCGAAGGTGTCTTTGCCGATGACCAGCGCCGGGTTGATTCCGACCTGAATGAGGAGAATACTCCCGGGTGGGGGATAATGAATTTGAAGGCAGGGATAAGACATAAGAAACTCGATATCTTTGCCGGGGTTCATAATGTCTTTGATCGACAGTACTTCGAACACCTCTCTTTTCAGAGAGACCCTTTCCGAACCGGCATAAAGGTGCCGGAAATCGGACGAAACGTTTATCTGAATCTTGCTTA
Organism: Deltaproteobacteria bacterium; assembly: GCA_030643245.1. GTDB lineage: Bacteria > Desulfobacterota > UBA8473 > UBA8473 > UBA8473 > JAUXHQ01. Next base: position 92 of record DAOWME010000141.1, on the reverse strand, counting down.
TGCCTGGTAAGGGGCGGGGCCGAAATAACTTCCTCAAGTTGGCGCTCAGATTTAGGTCAGATTTGTTCGATCTGAAAATACAAAACCACAGG
>DAOWME010000034.1 GCA_030643245.1 Deltaproteobacteria bacterium | reverse complement strand
GCGACGTACGACCATGTACGCCTCGGCGCAAACCGTCGTGCGGCCTTGCTCAGAGAAAAAATTGCTCATTTCTGAATTGGAAACCAACTCGTGCCCTTTTCTCAAGAAGTCCATTTATGGATGGACACTAGCTATTAAGCTGGTAAGCCATTAAGCTAATAAGCCAAACAGACTTAACGGCTTAAGCACTAACAGCCAACAGCTCGCCCGAAGGACGCTAACTTGAACCTACTTTTGGGATGTAAGTATTAGATGTGAAAGGTACTGGTAAATGAAAAAACATATAAAAAAATACTTTATAACTGGTTTACTGGCTACGATACCAATTACTTTAACTTTGTACATTCTTGGGACGTTCATCGGTGTGATGGACAAGGTGCTGAAATACGTACCCCCAAAGTTCCACCCCGATACTTACTTGCCCTTTCATGTTCCGGGTCTAGGGTTAATAGCTACAGTGGTTTTGATCTTCGTTGTGGGAGTTCTTACCCAGAGCTTTCTTGGCAAAAAGGTGGTCTCCATCGGAGAATGGATAGTATACAAGATACCCCTGGTGAGAAATATATATACTGGCATAAAACAACTTGTAGATGCCATATTTATGCATAATTCAAAGAATTTCAAACGGGTTGTCATGGTGGAGTATCCGAGACGACGGTTGTGGGTTATAGCATTTGTCACCGGGGTTTCCGAGGGAGAGGTCCAGAGTAAGACGAAGATAAAGACGATCAATGTGTTTGTTCCCACTACGCCAAATCCCACCTCCGGATTCTATATACTTGTGCCGGAGAAGGATATTGTAAACCTCGACATGACAGTGGAAGATGCCTTTAAGCTCATAATTTCAGGCGGTATTTTAACCCCGCCTGAACAGGTTGGGGATAATAACACAAACAACGCCGCACAGACTGACGCAGAGATTGCGGAAAGCGGCCATTTCTAGATGGACATAATTTGAATGGGTGCAGTTACCCTCATCTCCCTAAAAAAACAGTAATATACAATGATTTTCTCCTTATTTCTTTTCTACTGCCTTGTGCCTCTCTTTATTGTCATGTCTTCGCATTTAAGATGTAGTTCATCTCTTTCAAAGGAGGTGAGAGTATCTGCAACCAACCGGAATTACAGATTCCCGCCAGTTTGTCGTTGAAAAAAACTAGGATATGTGGTAATTTTTTACTTAAGGCTTCTCAGTTCCGAAAGCGGATTGTTGAAGTATCTGTAAAAGAAGACGGGATGTAACAGTTCACAGGGATCCGGTGTGGGGAAAACTTTTCCCAAATTTACCAATACACCAATTTATGGAGAAGATCAAACGATTTTCATGGGACAGAAGGCTGTTTTCATCCAAACCTTTGGCTGCCAGATGAATGAACACGATTCGGAGAAAATCTTTCAAATTCTTGAGAATCGTGATTACAGATTGACGAAGGACCTTAATGAGGCCGATCTGATCGTGGTCAATACCTGTAGTATTAGAGAGAAGGCGGAACATAAGGTATATAGCAGCCTGGGTCGGCTTAAAAGGTTAAAGGAGAAAAACCCTGAGCTTATTATCGGTGTTGGTGGGTGTGTGGCCCAACAGGAAGGAGAAAAGATACTACACCGGGTTCCTCATCTCGATTTCGTTTTTGGAACCCATAACATCCATAAGTTACCCCAGTTGATCGATGCGGTTGAACAAAGCGGGAAGAGACTTCACGAAACGAAAATGTATGATTCTATCCCCTCCCTAACAGTTCCTTCTCTTCCTATGCAAAACCAGATAAAATCCTATGTCACAATTATGCAGGGGTGTGACAATTACTGTTCTTTCTGTATCGTTCCCTATGTGAGAGGCAGGGAGATGAGCCGGAAAAGCGGGGAGATACTCGAGGAAATCAGGAGGCTTTCGGAGTCGGGTGTAAAAGAAGTAACCCTCTTGGGACAAAACGTCAATTCTTATGGGAAGTATGTTAAGGGAGAGATGATCTTTCCGGAATTGTTGCGAGCCGTAAACGAGATAGATGGATTGGAGAGGATACGTTTTACTACCTCTCATCCTAAAGACCTGTCCGAAGAGCTGACCTATTCTTTTCGAGAGCTGGATAAGCTGTGTGAACATATCCACTTACCTGTTCAGTCAGGTTCGGACTCGGTTCTCAAGGTGATGAAGAGAGGATATACAGTAGGAGACTATATCAGAAAAGTGGAAAGACTTCGAAATGTATGCCCGGACATAAGCATAACGTCCGATATTATAGTGGGATTCCCCGGGGAGACTGCGAAGGATTTTGAAGAGACCCTCAGGTTGATGGAGACAGTGAAATTCGACAGCGTATTTTCTTTCAAGTATTCTGATAGGGTTGAAACGAGGGCTTCGAGGCTGCCCGAAAAGATTGATAACGGCATAAAGAGCAAAAGGCTAAAGACGCTTCAGGCTTGTCAAGAGAAATATACTCTGACAAAGAACAGAAAATTGGAAGGTAAGGAAGTAGGGGTATTAGTAGAAGGTACGAGTAAGACGAATCCTTTGCGAATGACCGGAAGAACCAGATCAAATAAGGTGGTTAATTTTGAAGGTTTCTCCCATCAGATAGGGGTTACAACACCTGTCCGAGTGAAGAGGGCATTCTTGCATTCCCTGGAGGGAGAAATTTATTGAGGATTTATCGCCATGGAAAACACATGTATTAGGGGGGTGACCTATGTTTAAAGAAATGAAAGTAATGGGTTTAACTGTTGATCCTTTTACTAACATGCCCATTGTCATCCTTAAGGATAGCGAGGACAAGAACACGGTTCCGATCTGGATTGGGCTGCTGGAGGCAAGCGCCATAGCCACTGAGCTTGAAGATATCGAGCCTCCCCGTCCCATGACCCATGATCTATTAAAGAACATATTTGAGACCCTAAAGGTTGAGGTCGTAAGGATAGAGGTCAACGACCTCAAGGACAATACCTTTTATGCCACCCTTTATATAAAGATGTCCGGAAAGAAGTACGCCATTGATTCTCGTCCCAGTGATGCCATAGCAATAGCGCTGAGAACCGATTCCCCGATATATGTTAGTGAAGAGGTTATCAGGAAGTCCAGGAAGATTGACCTGAAAGAGAAGACTGTGGCAGCCAAACAAGACAAGGAATCAGAGAAATGGGCAGAGATTTTGGATCAGATGTCTCCGGAAGACTTCGGCAAGTATAAGATGTAGGCAAAAGGTCTGATTTAACCCGGGCTCCTCAACTGTAGTTCTGTGTCTCGGAGGGCTTTGATCCTGTCTCTAAGCGCTGCAGCCCTTTCAAATTCCAGCTTATCGGCCGCCCTTTTCATATCGCGTTCCAGATCTTTGATCGTCTGTGATATATCGGTAAACGGGACGTACTCTCCTTGAACCTCATTGACTGTGGGGACGGTAAAATAATCAGCCTCATAGACTGAGGCCAGGATGTCGGATACAGACTTCTTTATGGTTTCAGGGATGATATTGTTCATCTTGTTAAAATCCGCCTGAATTTTTCTCCTGCGGTTCGTCTCATCTATCGTGGTTCTTATGGAAGGCGTAATACCATCACTATACATTATTACTTTCCCGGCAATGTTCCTGGCTGCCCTTCCGCATACTTGGATCAATGACCTTTTCGAACGAAGGAACCCTTCTTTATCAGCATCCAAAATGGCAACCAGGGAAACCTCTGGGATGTCCAGCCCCTCTCTGAGTAAGTTAATCCCTATGAGAACATCGAATTCCCCCAGACGTAAGCTCCTGATTATCTTAACCCTTTCCAACGTGTCTATATCAGAATGGAGATACTTCACTCTGATCCCCAGTTCACTGTAATATTCTGTAAGATCCTCAGCCATCCGCTTGGTCAAGGTAGTGACGAGTACCCTCTCACTACGTTCGGACCTTTTCCTGATTTCATAGAGGAGATCATCGACCTGGTCTTTGGCAGGCTTGACCGTGATTGCCGGATCCATCAAGCCTGTAGGTCGAATTATCTGTTCAACAACCTTTCCTCTTCTTCTTTTCAGTTCATAATCTCCGGGGGTGGCGGAGACATAGATCACCTGGTTTATTAGTCTTTCAAATTCATGAAAATTGAGTGGTCGGTTATCAAGGGCCGACGGAAGTCGGAACCCATAGCCTACTAATGTCTCCTTTCTCGATCTGTCTCCACGGTACATACCATGAAGCTGGGGGATAGTTACGTGGCTCTCATCTATGAATATTAAGGAGTCCTTGGGGAAATAATCTACGAGCGTAGGAGGGGGCGCGCCAGGCTTCCGGCCATCTAAATATCTGGAGTAATTTTCTATGCCGGTACAGTAACCCATCTCTTCGATCATTTCCAGATCAAAATTGGTCCTCTCCTCTATCCTCTGAGCCTCGATAAGCTTCTTCTGTACCCCGAAAAGCCGGACCTGTTCCTTTAACTCTTCTTTTATGGCCTCAATAGCACTCTTTAACCTATCCTTGGATGTAACATAATGACTTCCGGGATAGATGGCGATCTTAGGAAGTCTTGCGATTTTTTTACCCAAGAGAGGATCAATTTCGAAGATGGCCTCCACAAAGTCACCGAACAGGTGGATCCTGATGGCTGTGTCCTCTTCATAAGCAGGAAATATCTCGATTACATCCCCCTTTACACGGAATGTCCCCCTGTGAAAATCAACGTCATTCCTTTCGTACTGGATTTCCACGAGTTTTGAGAGGATTTCATCTCTCGATCTCTCACACCCCTCTTCGAGGGCTAAAAGCATTCCGTGGTAGGCCTCCGGGGAGCCCAAACCATAAATGCACGATACACTAGCCACGATTATAACGTCGTTCCTCTCCAGGAGAGACCGGGTAGCCGAATGCCTCATCTTATCGATTTGATCGTTTACGGAGGCGTCCTTTTCTATATAAGTATTCGATTGGGGTATGTAAGCCTCTGGCTGGTAATAATCATAATAGCTTACGAAATATTCGACGGCATTCTCAGGGAAGAGTTCTTTGAATTCGCTGAATAGCTGGGCGGCAAGGGTTTTGTTGGGAGCAATGACCAGGGTGGATTTCTGTACCCTTTCGACGATGTTGGCCATGGTAAAGGTCTTTCCAGATCCAGTAACCCCCAGTAAGACCTGGTGTTTGTCCCCGGCAACGATCCCATCGCTCAATTGCTCGATGGCCCGGGGCTGATCACCTTTGGGTACATAATCCGCAATCAACCTGAACCTGTTCACATGCTTCACCGCAAGACTATTTGGTGCAGTCACTCTGTATTTACCTTAGGGGCGAGTTCTGCACGGGTTAAAATTTGACCACCGTTGAAGCAGCCATAATTTCAAAAGTGTAAACTGATGTATGAAGGCTGCCGACTATTCCTGTGGTTTTGTATTTTCAGATCGAACAAATCTGACCTAAATCTGAGCGCCAACTTGAGGAAGTTATTTCGTCCCCGTCCCTAATATAGTAACTTCTCAAAAAGACCGGGTAAAAGCTATGGATTCCCGCCTTCGCGGGAATGACGTGGTGAAGGTTTAATGGCAATTATCTATTTGTGTATCTTCCATACCGTGCCGTCTGGCCCGTCTTCCAGTATGACGCCCTTTTCGCCCAGCCGATTTCTGATATCGTCCGCCAAGGCCCAGTTTTTTTCGGTTCGTGCTTTTGTCCTCTCTTCTATCAACCGGCCGACTTCTTCCTCATCTATATCTAGCTCCGATATCCTCTTTAGCGTTTGCTTTTCAAAATAATCTTCAGGATCTGTATTAAACAGGCCTAAAACAGAGCCGACGTTCTCTAACATCTCCCTTCCGTATTTCAACAGATAGGTGGAGTTTGGCGACCCATCAAACCCTCCCGTGCTGCCTATATACCTGTTCAAGGCTCTGACACTGTCATATACATGGCCGATGGCAAGGGCGGTATTGAAGTCGTCGTCCATTGCCTCTTCAAATCTGGCGGGGAGACCGGACAGCCTCTCGTATGTCTTCTGCTCTATCTCATTCGGGTTGCCCCATGAGGGGTTTTTGCCTGCATTGCTGTTCTTTATAAGCTCACCGATATTCTTGAGGGTAGTGTAAATCCTGTCGAGTCCTTTCTTGGCCTCCTCGATGTTCTTTTCCGAGAAATCTATGGGGCTTCGGTAGTGATTCGACAGGAGAAAAAGCCGGATTACTTCGGGCTGGTATTTTTCCAGGACTTCTTGGATTGTGAAGAAGTTCCCAAGGGATTTTGACATCTTTTCTCTTTCGATATTAACAAAGCCGTTGTGTATCCAATACCTGACAAAGGGCTCCCCTGTGGCTCCCTCTGATTGGGCGATCTCATTTTCATGGTGGGGAAAGATAAGGTCCTTTCCACCGCCGTGAATGTCAAATGTCTCTCCAAGATACCTCTGACTCATGGACGAGCATTCTATGTGCCATCCCGGTCTCCCTTCTCCCCAGGGGCTATCCCAGGAGGGTTCACCATGTTTGCTTGTCTTCCACAGGGCAAAGTCGAGGGGGTTTTCTTTCCTGTTATCGACCTCCACCCTGGCCCCTGCATGCATTTCGTCGAGTGTTCTTCCCGAGAGTTTTCCATACCCCTGGAATTTGCCCACTGAAAAGAAGACATCACCCCCTACATTGTATGCATATCCATTCTCCACGAGTCTCTCGATAGTCCTTATCATCTCGGCGATGTGTTCTGTTGCCTTCGGTTCTAAAGTGGGGGGTTCAATGCCCAGGACCTTCATGTCCTTTTTAAATTCCGCTATATACCGTTCCGAGACCTCCTGGCAACTTAATTTTTCGGTGTTTGCCTTTTTGATTATCTTATCATCCACATCCGTGAAGTTTTTGACATAAGTAACATCATAACCTCTGTACTTAAGATACTTGAAGATAACGTCAAAGACTATTGCTGAACGGGCATGACCGATGTGGCAAAGGTCATATACCGTAACCCCGCATACATACATCCCCACCTTGCCTTCCTTTAAAGGCTTGAAGTCTTCTTTGGTCTTAGTTAGCGTATTATATATCCTCAAGTTCATTCTTTTTTCTCCTGTCGAAATAGAATTCGCCCGGTTTCACCTGAAGTCTTCTCAGTTCATCTTTCTTTACACGGTGGGTCAAAGTTCTTGGAAAGTCTTCTATGTAGACAATGTATCGGGGGACTTTAAAATAGGCGAGTCTCTCTTCACAGAAAGCGATCAACTCCATAGGGGGCGCGGTCTTTGGGATTTGTCCCTCTCTAAGGACAATATATGCCTTGACCTCCTCGCCCCGGAGTTCATCAGGGACAGCAACCACAGCAACCTCCTCAACCTTTGGATGTGACCGGATTATATTTTCTACCTCTATTGAAGAGATATTCTCACCACTCCTTCTGACAATGTCCTTCTTTCTGTCAACAAAAAAGAAGAAATTCTCCTCATCCCTGTATGCATTGTCCCCTGTATGAAACCATCCCCCTCTCATTGAAGTGGTCGTTGCCTCCGGATCCTTGAAGTACTCCTTGGCGACCATAGGCCCCCGCATGACGATCTCCCCTATTGTGCCTACAGGGACTTCCTTGCCATCTTCGTCAAATATCTTGATCTCGTTCGGACCTTGAGGCCTCCCGCAGGACCCTTTTTTGTGAGGACCCTTGATATGCTCGATGGTAAGTCCCCCTTCACTCATCCCCCAGTCCTGAAGCATGGTACATCCCCACCGCTTGCCCAAACGCTCTGAAAGTTCAGGATGCCCGGCGCTCAAGACAACCCGGAGGGGATTGGTTCTCTCAAGCTCCGAAACCGGGAGTTTTTCCAGAAAGGCGAGGACTGCCCCTACGCAGTGGAATACTGTGCACTCGTAATGATGCACCTGCTCCCAGAACTGCCTGGGATGAAAACGATCTATGAGGGCAATACTGGCACCGCATATCAGCGAGGTCGTTGTGATTACCCATTGGGCTCCGGCGTGGAAAAGTGGAAGGACACAGATGAAACGATCTTCAGGAGTTATGAGGAGATGATCCTTAACTGCTTGTGCGAAGGCGATATAATGGAAATGGCTCAACACACACCCCTTTGGTTCACCGGTCGTTCCGGAGGTATACATGACGGCTAGTATATCGTCACCTCTCAACTGTACCTTGGGTAAAGGATCGCAGTCTTTGCTCATGATCCCGGAGAAGTTGACTACATCCGGGTATTCCTTGTCTCCCATAGAGCAGATAGTCTTGAGGTGGGATAGGTCCTTTCGTTTCCCTTGAATTACCGTTTCATAAAGGTCAGGCTCGGTAATCAGCGTGTTCGCCTCAGAGTGTTCCAGGATATATGAGGCCTCTCTCTCTTTGAAGGCCACATTTATGGGGACCATGATCGCCCCCAGTTTAGCTGCGCCAAGCCAACTGTAGAGAAATTCGGGGCAGTTATTGAGAAAGATGGCTACCCTGTCCCCCTTTTTTACACCCTCTTCTTTCAAGAAGGATCCGACCATGTTTACCCTTTCTGCGAAGGTAGCGTAAGAAATTTTATCATCCCTTAAAAAGAGAAAGGTCTTGTCCGGCCGGGTCTCTATTTGATCTCTCAAGATGTCATTCAAATTCATAGTATCCTCCCTTTAAGGGTTTATTTTCTTCTCTGAACCTCTGGTTTCGCGAAGATCCATTATATAACAAGGGAGGTTGGTGTCAAATTAAATAGTTAGTATCCATCCATAAATGGTCTTTTTGCATAATATCTGCGTTATGCTCAAAAAATAATCCTCGGAATATTAAACATATGCCTGCGGTTATTTTTTTCGCATGCCTTGATCTTGAACAAAAATCCTCATTTCTGGATGGACACTGGTTAGGGGCGAGGCCGAAATAACTTTCCCATTTGTACATCTCATCTTCAGGCCATCTTTGACCGATCTTCAAGCACAAAATCCTCGAAATAGGTCGGACTATTCCTGCGGTTTTGCGCTTTCAGATCGAACAAATCTAACCGAAATCTGAGCGCCAACTTGAGGAAGTTATTTCGGCCTCGTCCCTTAATTTTTCATCAGCGGAAATTCCACACAGAGAGCTGCCTTAACCTAACACTTTTTCTTGACATTCGTATTTGATTCAGATAGGGTCTTTTCTACGAGTGGTTGTCAGGATGATCATTGACACTAAAAGAAAAAGAAGGAGGGACGAGTATGGTAGGGATTACTTCTTATGGGGCCTACATTCCTATGTACAGGATGAGTCTGCAGACTCTGGCTCAAACCTGGGGAGGCTTTGCAGGAAAAGGAGAAAAAGCTGTGGCCAATTGGGATGAAGACAGTCTTACAATGGCCACGGAATCTTCCGTTGACTGTCTGAACGGTATGGATAGGTCACAAATCGACGGCTTGTATTTTGCGACTACCACTCCGGCTTATAGAGAAAAGCAGAATGCGAGCATAATTGCCAAAGTGATCGATCTGCGTAGGGACATAACTACGGCGGATTTTACCAATTCCGTGAGGGGGGGGACGAGCGCTCTGAAAGCTGCCATCGATGCGGTTGGCGCTGGTTCGGCAAAAAAGTTCCTGGTTGCTGCAGCCGATTGTAGGGTTCCTGCTCCGGACTCCGCATTTGAGACGCTTTTTGGTGATGGGTCAGCGGCCCTTTTGGTTGGAGACTCCGATATTGCTGTGGAGATCGAAGGGAGTGCCAGTATATCCAGCGAATTCCTCGATATATGGAAGCGGGAGGAGGACAGGTTTGTACAGGCATGGGAAGCGCGCTTTATAATTACCCAGGGTTATCTTGCCCACCTTGAGGAGATAATCTCCACACTCTTCAAGAAGTACGATGTTGCCCCGAAAGACTTCAGCAAGTTCGTATTTTATGCTCATGACAAACGAAGACACGGTCAACTTGCAAAGCAGCTGGGTTTTGATCCAAAGAACCAGGTACAAGACCCTCTTCTCGGCTCAGTGGGTCATACTGGATCGGCACAGGCTATGATGATGCTGGTGGCGGCCCTTGAAGAGGCCAAACCCGGAGACAGGATACTCTTTGCCAACTACGGCGATGGAGCGGACGCCTTTATCCTGAAGGTAACAGACCAGATAGAAAAGGTGAGGGATAGGCGTGGTATAAAGAAAAACCTTGCATCAAAGATGGACCTGCCCACCTATGGAAAGTATCTGCATTTCCGCAACCTTATGGAATGGGGGCGACAGCGAGAACCGGAGAACTTTGCGGCTGCTACCATGTCGTGGCGGGACAGAAATTGGGTCCTCAGTTGTCACGGTCATAAGTGCAGGCAGTGTGGGACCATTCAATTCCCCATGCAGAGAGTATGCACGTGGTGTCAGGCCAAAGATGATTTCGATGAAGTCAGGTTGTCGGACAGGAAGGGGACACTCTTCACATACAGCATGGACAACCTCGCTACATCTGTGGACAAGCCCACTGTAATCGCTATCGTTAATATAGAAGGAGGGGGCAGGTTCTCTACCATATTAACTGATCGGGATACTGAAAAGATCAGCGCGGACATGCCGGTGGAGTTTACCTTTAGAAGGGTCCACGAAGGACAGGGTATTCATAACTATTTCTGGAAGTGCCGCCCGATAAGGGGATAAGGAGGTATATAAAATGGCAGAGAGTTTTAAGGATAAGGTCGCAATAGTAGGCATGGGTTGTTCCAAGTTCGGAGAAAACTGGGACATGGGAAGCGATGACATGATCGTGGAAGCCACCTATAACGCGTTGGAGGATGCTGGAATTGAGATGAAGGATATCGACGCAGGATGGGTAGGAACCATCGGTTTTCATGGCACCGGTTCGGCCATGACATCCACGGGTATTACCGGGGCTTCCATATCGATGCCTTTGAAGCTTCAGTACAAGCCCGTCACACATGTGGAAAATGGATGCGCCACCGGGACAGACGCCCTGAGGAATGCCGCATTTGCTGTAGCAGCCAAGGTCTACGACATAGTACTTGTTGTAGGTATTGAAAAACTAAAGGATACGGGTTTTGGTGGGCTCGGTGAGTTGGGTATACCGCCACACCCTGTATTTGAGGGTGGTATAACAGCTCCAGGAATGTATGCCCTTGCGGCAACCAGATACTTCAAGAAGTACGGACTTAGCCCTGAGGAGGGGAAGAAGATGCTGGCAAAGGTATCGGTGAAGAGCCACTACAATGCATCAAGAAACCCCAGGGCCCACCTCCGAAACGTCATAACAGAAGAGCAGGTATTGAATGCGCCCGTAATTGCGTGGCCCCTCGGGCTGTTCGATTGCTGCGGTGTGACCGACGGAGCCGGCGCCGCCATTCTGTGCCGTGCAGAAGATGCAAAGCAGTTCAGAGATGACTATGTGCTTATCAAAGGGTTGGGACTCTCAATCGGTCCCGGGCAGGGTAGTGTAAGGACGGATTATGACTTTACCATATGGGACGAGACCGTACATGCAGCCAAAGAGGCCTATGCCATGGCAGGGATAAAGGACCCGAGAAAGGAGATTGATTTCGTTGAGTGTCATGACTGTTTTTCCATCTCCGAGATCATTGCCGTCGAGTCCTTAGGACTCTGCGAAAGAGGAAAGGCCATAAATGACCTTGAGTCCGGGGCATGGACACAGGAGGGCGATATACCGGTCAACCTCAGTGGGGGTTTAAAGGCCTTCGGTCATCCTATCGGCGCCAGCGGTTGCAGAGAAGCTTTTGAGATATACAAGCAACTTCAGGGAAAGGCAGAGGATAAGTCACGTCAGGTAAAGAATGCTCGACTCGGGTTGGTCCATAACCAGGCGGGTCTGCCGGGTAAGTTCATGTGCGCAGTGGGTCTCTATGGCCTTCCGGATTAAGTAGTGCCCATCCATGCACTTTTGAGAAAGTCGATACTAGCAAGTTTCCGATTCAGAAATGAGCAATCTTTGCAAGGTCAAGGAAGACAAGGGATTGCGCGGAGGCATACAAGGGTGCGCCGCACAAACAATCCTGCAGACTGACCTGTCTGAGTGCGACCACGCACAGGCAGGCGCAGAGATTGCGGAAAAGTGCCATTTCTGGATGGAAACTAAGGGACGTGGCCGAAATAACTTCCCCATTTGTACATCTCATCTTCAGGCCATCTTTGACCGATCTTCAAACACAAAATCCTCGAAATAGGCAAAACTATTCCAGTGGTTTTGTATTTTCAGATCGAACAAATCTGACCTAAATCTGAGCGCCAACTTGAGGAAGTTATTTAGGCCACGTCCCTAAGTATAAGTAATCGACAGTTTTACTGTCCAACAGGTAAAGGGGGAGATGGTCTAAAAGGTACTATCCGATGATTTCATTCAGGTGTTTTATAGCAAAACCGATTGTGGGATCAAGACTCAGCGCCTTCTTGAACATGGGGATAGCCTTTTCCATCTCCCCCTTTTCCTTGAGGTTCACACCTATATTGGCATAGTCGATGGCAGATTTTGGATCTATCTCTACGGCTCTTACGAAGCATTGAATGGCCTTATCATGTTCTTTGAGCTTGAAATAGCAATAACCCATCAGGTTATGGATATCGTTTCTTCCTGCCTCAGCTTTTCCGGCCTTTTCCAGTTCTGAAATCGCATCTCCATATCTCTCCATTTCTTTATAGCATAGACCGAGGTGGAAATATATACTGCCCAGGTCTTCCTCCTGAGGCTTCGACACGAGGGCCTTCTTGAGATAATCCAAAGCGGTTTCGAGTTTCCGCATCCCCAGATGACAGATCCCCTTATAATAACAGACAGGGGCCTTATCCACAGGGAATTCCTCTGCACGGCTCATCATGGTGAGTCCGTCCTCGTACTCCTCAATATTAATATGACTCAGCCCTATGTAAAAATATACGTCGCCCAAGGGGAGTTCATCAGATTCGAATTCCAGGGCATCATGAAACCTGTCGATGGCCTCTATATAATCCCTGAGTCCGAATTCACAAAGTCCTCTATAATAGCAGATCATGGCGGAGGACGCGACCTGCTTTTCCGCATCATTGAGGGCAGCCATAGCCTTTTCCATTTCGTTCCGTCGAAGGTGACATAATGCCTTGGAAAGGAGGACTGTACCTATATCCTCAAGACCGCCTTTCCTTCCCAATACCTGATCGAACTGTTCCAGCGCCCTCCCATAGTCCTCTCGTCTGACCAGTTCCATGCCAAGACGAAGGGAGATACCGTCTCCATCTTCTTCCCGGTCGTTTATTTTGAGGGTTTCTTTCATGAGAGCCAAAGATTCCATACTGCAGACCAGACAATCGCTTAGTTCATGTCCAACGACCTCTATTGTCCTCAATAGTTCTGCGGGACTTTGTGCGGAGTAAAGGTTCGAAACGGGACGGTTTGAGGAGAGTGTCTTGAAGCAGTTATATATGTCCCCGTCTTTTTCGCTCAATACAAGGGCACGAGATGCTGGAATTGGAAGCGGACCTTCCACCGGAGCATTGGCCCATGTCATAAGGTCATCAAATACAGAGTGGACCCCCAGGGTATTCACGACCCTCTCCATCCACTCCCCTTTTGAGAGTTCCAGATAGATCCTTTCCTTATCGCTCTTCATAATGCCCTTGAAACCGACGGCGGAGCCCCCTTCCGGTATATAGATACTGGGGATCATTAGCCTGTCTCTAAGGAAGTCCAAAGGCAGATCAAGGCGTTCCGGAGTATCCTCCTGTCCCACTAAGAGGACCGGTAATATCATGATACGGGATACACTCTGGTGGAGGTATCCTTCACTGTTAAAAGGACCTATTACACGGAGAAAACTGTTGTACGTATCCTCCATGAGATCTGCAGGTGGTAATGGGTGGACAGGATGGATGTTTATCCTGTAAAAGGAGTACCTCTGCAAAAACAGGACGACTTGCTGTAGAGATTCATTGATTTTATAGAAATCTTTGGTGATATCTTCTGACAGGAGATAAATGTCTGAAGAGATATCAAGACATGGGAAGAGAAGAGCAAATCGCTCCCGGAATTCTTGATGAGACGGATTTTCAATGCCTCCGTTCAGGAGAACATATTCTCTTTTAATTGAGATGTTTGACATTAGCTAGTGCTCATCCTTAAATCAGGACACCTTTCTCTTTGCACCATCCAGGGATTCCTTCTCCCAGATGGCGCTGATCTTCTTAAGATTATCATGAGATAGATGTTCTGTTTCATACTGCTTTCCAATAGACATATATGGAGGACCATCCTTTTCCAGGGGACGAATTCCGAACTTTTCATGAGAATTGCATATCTCCGTTCCAAAATACACTTGCATCTGTTGGGAGTTGGAATTTCCTCTGATTTTCACGTGATTATCCTTAAGAAATTGAAGTGTCTTCATGGCATCAGTAAAGGATTCATTGGGAAGGCCGTACTGGGTAAACAGTTCCACATCTATACCCTGTTTTTGTGTCAAGTCCACTGCCTTTCTCATATCATCGAGTGAAATCTTCTTGTCAAGGTTTTCCAGAACACTCTCTGAAGCGGATTCCAGTCCATAGGCAATAAGATAGACACCGGCGGATTTCATCTTTTTCAGAAGATCCTCACTAATAAGGTCCGCCCTGGTCTCCAGCCAGATCTTTATCTTTAAATCTTTCCGGAGAATCTCCTCCATCAATCGGTCCACCCTCTCCATATTGATAGAAAAACTCGGATCTGCAAACCAGAATTTCCTTATCCCCTTTTGATAAATCCATTCGATCTCTTCCATCACCCTGTCGATAGAATGAAACCTGACCCTCCGTTTAAAAGCATTGGGAGTATAGCAAAAGACACAGCCATAAGGACACCCCCTTGAAGTAAAGAGGATTGCCTCTTCAAGATCTGAGAAGTCTATGAGGTCGTTATGAAGGTATGGGGAAGGATACTCATCTAGGTCTTTGTAAGGTCCAATAAGCGAACCATCATGGAATAATCCATCCTGACATCTACAGGAATTACCTGGAACTATGATATTGTCCATCCGATTCCGTAAAGCCTTTGCGATGTTTAGAAGGGCTATCTCCCCTTCATCTCTACAGATAAAATCGATGCACGTGAGCTGTTCAAGGGAAGCAGAAGGCATAAAAGTAGCCTGGGGTCCGCCTAAGACTACCTTGATCTCAGGGTCAATTGATTTTATGCAATTCGCAATTCCTAATACAAAGAGAATATTCCTCTGGTATGTGGAAAATCCAATCAATCGTGGTTTGAAGTCACGGATATAGGAATGGAGGACCTGGAGAGAAAAAGGCGTATTTTCTCCAATATTCCATATATTGACATCAAACCCATGACTCCTCAAGAAGGCGCCAATATAAGCGATGGAGATAGGGGTAGCCGGTGGGATGAACGGGTTTATTTCGACTAACAGAATATTCATAACTAAATAACGGGTCCTGTCCTGAAACAACTATCTAGTGTCCATCCATAAATGGACTTCTTGAGAAAAGGGCACGAGTTGGTTTCCAATTCAGTCTTAGTCACTATCTACCAATTCGATGGATGTAAGTCAACGGTAAATAAGTAACCGGCAAGGTCAGATCGATCAAATATGACCTAAATCTGAGCGCCAACTTGAGGAAGTTATTTCGACCTCGCCCCTTATACATTTAGGGTACTTTGTGGCAACTTCTCAAAGGATATGGATATGTGCCATCCCGGTCGTGGGTTTTACTCTATTCAACGGGTCTATTTTGGTAAAGAAGGTACTTCGACGTCTCGTAAATACCACGGCAAAGTTCCTCCATCTCTCTCGCCCGGTCAGGAAAATATTTGAGAACGTTTAGTCCTGGTGTTCCCGAGCCGTATTGATAGAATTTCTTATCTGCCCCATCTGAATCCATAAGGAAATAAAACTCTTCACTGAGAAGTCCGATTTCAGGGATGGCCCGCCTCTCACTTAGAATAAAGGCACACCTTTGTGAATCAAAGCGCGTGTC
Organism: Deltaproteobacteria bacterium; assembly: GCA_030643245.1. GTDB lineage: Bacteria > Desulfobacterota > UBA8473 > UBA8473 > UBA8473 > JAUXHQ01. The sequence continues at coordinate 1,782 of DAOWME010000034.1, read as the reverse complement.
AAAGAGGTTTCTTCCTATCGTAGTATTTTTAAAAGGTTTTCCCGTAATCGCAGCAAGCGTGGGCAAAACGTCTATCTGGCTTGCAATAATGTCAAAAGTTTTTCCTTCGGGAATCAACCCCGGGCCGTAAATTAGAAACGGGATATGGAAGTGAGTCAGCCTAAACATCTCTTCTCCGTTGGGCATATGGGGAGCTGTGCCCACAAGACCGTGATCTGCAAGAAAAACAAAAAGAGTGTTAGTGAAATACTTCTCCTTCGCAGCTGTACGCATAAATAAGCCGATACTATGATCCATAAATCGGAAAGCATTCAATTCCGCAAGCGAGACAAAACCGTATTTTTTCACTTCCCTTTCATCCAGAGAGGCCATTTTGAAATTCCGGTTGTCATCCGGGATATTATAGGGACGATGATTTCCGGAAGTGTGGATAATAGCAAAAAATGGCTTCTTCTCATTGCGTAGAACATGGTTAGCTTCTTCAAAAAGGTTTAAGTCCGATATCCCCCAAACATCCATGCGGGGAGAATCGTAGTGGCCTTCTTCGTAAATGCGTAAGCCGGGAATATTATGCGAAAGCACACCGCGGATATTACCCCAATTAGCGCTCCCACCGATGAAGTACATTTTCTCGTAACCCTTGAAAGCGTTAACAATTGTGTGTTGTTGCACGATAACAGGGTTGCGAGATGACGTAAGATGAACGATTATATCCGGGGTTCCAATCAGCGTTGCAAAGACGGCCCGGGCGGTTCCGGCACACGGCACGTAAAGGCGCCTGAAGAAGAGAGAGTCCCCGGCAATGGAGTCAAAATTGGGGGAGGGGTGAAGAGGATTTCCAAAACATCCCAATTTGTGGGCAGCGAAGGACTCCAAGATGAGGATAACGATGTTCGGATTCCCCGGTACTGACGAAGTGGGATTGACATTCCTCGAGAAGTTGAGCTTTTCGGGATCCGGATTCGTTACTCCAAGGTAGGATGCTATTGTGTCATAATATTTTCTTACCTTCTCCTCGTCGTATTCCTTTGCACCCCCAGGCAGGGTATCAAAAAAATAGAGTACCGGATTTAATGCCAAGGCTGAGATAAGGCGATTGGTGGTGAAAAAAGCCTCTGACCAGCGAAGGGGATAATAAGAAAACTTTCCATATATTGCGAAAACATATAGTACGACACTCACAGATATAATCAGTAGGCGCTTCCACTTGACCATAGGTGCGACATCGCGTGTCACAGATCTTGATACGAGCCACTTCATAATTGCACCGTAAAGAGTGACAAAGAGCACCACCCCCAGTAGTCCTCCCAAAACAGGATACGTTTCCCATACCATCTGTAATGAGATAGAGGGATTATCCATATATCTCAACACCGTGGCATCCACTCTTTTTTGTAGATAATCGTAGTGTGCGAAGTCCGCCGTATAGAATAAGGTTGCCATAAGCATTATAATCACTAGATAGCCTATCCAAAATCGTATTCCTCCGCGGGAACGAACTGGATTTATACCCGGGATCCAGGACAATAGAACAATGGGAAACGACAGTAACAATGCAAGGCGCAAATCAAACTTGAACCCCAAGAAGAAAGCTTTCAAAAGAACACCACTTGAAACAGGATTGTCAGTTGTGTGAAAAGCTAACCAGAAAGCTATTCGTAATGCCGTAAAAATCAATATATAGGAAGCAACGAAAAGAATTATAAGTCGCAATCGCTTTGGTAACCGATAAAAGAAAGTCATTATTGTTTTCTCCCTATTGCTGTGGTTAAATACCTAAGG
>DAOWME010000094.1 GCA_030643245.1 Deltaproteobacteria bacterium | reverse complement strand
TATTATAAATTGTCCAGCTGACAGAGATGGTTGGAGCTGTAAGCGCCGGGATGGCTGGGTATTGAGCGGAGAGCGTCTGACAGGTAGCGAGCGGTTAGCGGGATGACGGATAAAAGACCCAGCCGAACTGAGCTGCTTTGACTTAAAGTTGTCAATATCTATGAGGATTGTAAAGGCCTTTTCTGGTCAAAGAGATGGGGCTTATCGATGGGAAAAAGCTAATACCTCACCTTCACTAGGAACAGGCCCTGTGGAGGGGCTGTTTTGCCGGCATTCTTTCTGTCTTTAGAGAGAAAAATCTCTTTGAACCCGCTTGCCCTGATCTTTCCCCGGCCCACATCCACCATTGTGCCTACGATATTCCTTACCATGTGTCTCAAGAAGGCATTTGCTTCTATATTAAAAACTATGCCCCCCCAGGGACCTTGTTCCAGGGACACACTTAAGACCTCCCTTTCGGGGTTATGGCTGTTGCAGCCCGATGCCCTGAATGATGAGAAATCATGCCTTCCCTTGAGGCATTGAACAGCCTTATTCATCTCATCAAGATCGAGCTCGTAGTGTATAAACCATGAAAAATTTCTATGTAGAGGGGAAGGAAACCTCTGGTTGAGGATTACATACTTATATATTCTACTCTTTGCACTGTACCGGGAATGAAAACCCTCCGGCGCTTCGTATATCTCTTTGACGGCAATGTCAGGAGGGAGGAGGCTGTTCAATCCCCTCTGAATGCACTCCAGACCCAGTCGCGATTCAGTGTCAAAGTGTGCCACTTGTCCCACAGCGTGGACACCCGCGTCAGTCCTCCCTGCCGCAACGAGTTTTGCCTCCCCCTGGGTGATCCTCTCCAGCCTGTCCTCTATGGTCTCCTCTATAGTGACCGCATTGGGCTGGACCTGCCAGCCGCTATAGTTCGTACCGTCATATTCGATAATGAGCCTAATCTTCCGCATCTAATCCGGCTCTCTACATTCTTTCTTATTATTCCCCTTCTCGCCATCCCGGGAGTTTCTTCGGATACAAGGGGTCTTTATCAGCCGGACTTTCTCTGTATCGGCGAACGGCCAATGTTATCCGAGCTATGCAGACAGGGTTATCCTCCTCGTCGCTTATCCTGATCTCCCAGACGTGGATACTTTTACCGAGATGGACAGGCCTCCCGATCCCCTTTACCTTCCCCTGGCGTACTGACCGGAGATGAGTGGCATTAATGTCTACTCCGACGCAGTAATACTTTGAACCGTCAACACAGTAGCTGGCCCCGATGCTGCCCAGGGTCTCGGCCAACACTGCTGAGGCCCCTCCGTGGAGCAGACCCATGGGCTGGCAAGTGCGATGATCTACAGGCATGGTCCCGACCACATAATCATCTCCTATCTCGACTATTTCAATCCCCAGAGATTCATCGATGGTCCGTTTCGCCATCTCCGCCAGCTCTGAAGGACCCGGTTTCTTGACCCATATACTCATCGTGTCCTCTTTATCTCCTATCCCCTTATATGTTTTGACATATCCTACTAGGAGATCCTACTTTTGTCAAATACCGTTTTTTTTGCTGTTGACCCCTTTAAGAACAAAACCCATTTCACCGGGCCCAGCGAAGGAAATGTGTCTCTGTTCGCAATTCTTGTTGACAACCGGGCATACCGGCAATACACTAGATCCGATTCTGTGTTAGGGAACCGGGGAGAGATAATATTGAAAACTTAAATACGGTAGGGTAGTCAGGGGTCCGGTAAATTCTTAAAGTGTCTGTGTATGAGCCGCGCAAAGGGCCGCCGCTGAGTTCTTGATAAATTGCAATTTAGGGACGAGGCCGAAATAACTTCCTCAAGTTGGCGCTCAGATTTAGGTTAGATTTGTTCGATCTGAAAGCGCAAAAACGCAGGAATAGTTTGACCTATTTCGAGGATTTTGTGTTTGAAGATCGGGCAAAGATGGCCTGAAGATGAGATGCACAAATGGGGAAGTTATTTCAGCCTCGTCCCTTGGTGAATTGGAGAAGGAAATGGAAGGAATCAATAGTTTTGAGCTTATCAAAGAAGAAAATATCTCTGAGTTTAATAGCAAAGCCAGGATTTACAGGCATAAAAAGACCTGCGCACAGATACTCTCGATTATGAATGACGACGAAAACAAGGTCTTTGCGGTTACTCTTCGCACACCTCCAAAGGACTCTGCGGGAGTGGCACATATCCTTGAGCATTCCGTGCTTTGCGGTTCCAGGAAATATCCGGTAAAGGAGCCGTTCGTGGAACTTCTTAAGGGGTCACTCCAGACCTTTCTGAACGCATTCACTTACCCGGACAAGACCTGTTATCCTGTGGCCAGCCAAAACCTTCGGGACTTTTACAACCTCATAGATGTCTATCTCGATGCGGTATTCTACCCGAGGATAACGCCGTTTATCTTTCAACAGGAAGGCTGGCACTTGGAGCTGGAGGACCCGGAACAACCCCTCTCGTACAAGGGCGTTGTCTTCAATGAAATGAAAGGGGCCTATTCCTCTCCAGACCGTCTCATCATGGAATATTCCCAGCAGTCTCTCTTCCCTGATACATGCTACGGCCTTGAATCAGGCGGCGATCCGAAGCAGATCCCGGACCTGACCTATGAGGCATTTCGGGCATTTCACCAGGATTACTATCACCCCTCTAATGCGCGTTTCTTCTTTTATGGAGATGATGATCCTGATGAACGGCTGAAGATAATAGACGGCTATCTAAACGATTTTGAAAAAAAGAGGATAGATTCAGCTGTCCCCTTACAGAAGCCGTTCAATCGGCCCCGGAGCCTGGTGAAGTTTTTTGCCGGGGGAGAAGCGGAAGACGACCGGTCAAAGGGTATGACGACTGTAAACTGGCTCCTTAGTGAAACGACCCCGCCGGAAACGAACCTGGCGCTGCAAACCTTGGAATATATACTCCTGGGGATGCCCTCGTCTCCACTACGCATGGCGCTCATCAAATCCGGCCTTGGCGAGGATATTGCCGGTGCCGGATTGGAGGATGAACTCCGCCAGATCTATTTCTCCACAGGCCTGAAGGGTATAGACCCGGAGGATACAGAGAGGATCGAATACCTCATCCTCGACACCCTAAGTGGCCTGGTAAGTGACGGCATTGATCCCCTCACTGTGGAGGCTGCTCTAAACACCGTTGAATTCCAGTTGCGTGAGAACAACACCGGCGGCTTTCCCAGAGGGTTGGTTATGATGCTCCGTGCGCTCACCACATGGCTCTATGACGAAGATCCTTTGGCGCTCCTTGCATTTAACAGACCCCTGGCGAACATAAAAACCAGGGTGAACTCAGGAGAGCGATTCTTTGAGTCTCTTATCGATCGCCTCCTTATCAATAACCCCCACAGAACGACCCTTACCCTCAAATCGGATCCCCGGCTTGGAGAGAGGGATCAGGAAGAGGAGCGTGGGCGTTTGTCTCAGGTACGGGCAGAGATGAGTTACGCGGACATAAGCAATATTATCGAAAATGCAAAAAGGCTGAGGGATCTGCAGGAAACGCCCGATCCTCCGGAGGCCCTTGCTACAATCCCCTTCCTCAAACTCGAAGACATTGAAAAGGAAAACAAACTCATCCCATTGGATGTCCTCCGAGAGGAGGGAACGCAAGTTCTCTACCATGATATAGAGACCAACGGGATCCTCTACCTCGATGTGGGTTTCGATCTGCACTGTATGCCGCAGCAATATCTCCGGTATGTACCCCTTTTTGGACGAGCCCTTCTGGAGATGGGGACACAAAGAGAAGACTATGTGAGACTTACCCAGAGGATCAGCAGAGAAACAGGGGGTATTCACCCACGGACAGTCACGTCCACTGCCAAAGACAGTACTGAGAGTGTCGTTCAGCTCATGCTGAGCGGAAAGGCCATGCTTCCCAAGGCAGGTGAACTTCTCAACATCTTGTCCGATGTTTTCTTTGAGCCTCGATTTAATGACCAGGAACGTTTCAGGCAGATGGTCCTTGAGGAAAAGGCAAGACAGGAACACAGCATTGTGCCTGAAGGGCATAATGTCGTAAACTTGAGGCTGAGGGCCCATTTCAACGAGGCTGACTGGGTGGCCGAGGAGATGAGAGGGGTCAATTATCTTTTCTTTTTACGGGAACTCGCTACTGCTGTGGATGATGACTGGTCTTCCGTTCTCAAGATTCTTGAGAAGATACGAAGCTTGCTGGTCAACAGAAAGGGGATGCTCCTTAACGTGACCCTCGATGGTGAAGGATGGTCAAACATCCGTCCCCGTGTCAGGGAATTTCTCACCCGATTTCCGGAGGCGCCGGTTGAAAAGCAATGCTGGCAACCCACAGAGATGCCGCGCTTTGAGGGTTTGGTGGTCCCGTCTCAGGTAAATTATGTGGGAAAGGGCGCCAACCTCTATAGAAGGGGGTATAGGTTTCACGGCTCCACCCTGGTAATTAGCCACTATCTCCGCACCGCGTGGCTCTGGGATAAGATCAGGGTGCAAGGGGGGGCGTATAGCGCATCGAGTATCTTCGACCGCTTTTCAGGCACATTCACCTTTGTTTCTTACCGTGATCCCAACCTTGAGAAGACCCTTGATGTTTATGATGAAACCGCAGACTACCTTAGGAATATTGACCTCAGCGACGAAGAACTCACTAAGAGCATCATAGGGGTTATCGGGACTATCGACCAGCACATGCTTCCCGATGCCAAGGGGTATATCTCCCTGTTACGGTATATGAGCCGTGATGATGATGCGGGCCGCCAGCGAATGCGCGAGGAGGTCCTCTCCACCACTGTGGCGCATTTTAGAAATTTCGGCGAGGCGCTTGGTGGACTGCGGCGAGAGGGGTTGGTAGCGGTCCTGGGCTCTCAGGGCGCACTCGAAGAGAGCGCAGCCCTTGGGGGGGAGCGGTTGGAGATTACGAAGTTACTCTGACTCGGCAGGGATGTCCATTGCCAAGATAACGGATTTCCGTCGAGTTAGCGCCCTTCGGGCGAGCTGTTAGCTGTTAAGCCTGAACGCCAACTTGAGGAAGTTATTTCGGCCCCGCCCCTAATTGATATAATTGACTAAAAAATGGGGTTTCCTATACTTTCGAGTTACTCCTGCCGGGGTCCTTGCGGCATCTTGAATTCGAGTTCTCCGGCAGGCCTCGGGGGAGGCTTTATTGTAAAGTATTCTTTGATCCCCAACATCCTCTCATAAAGATGTCCCGGTGTAAGGAAGAGACGTTTGAAGTATCCCAGCAGGCTCTTTGGAAGGCTGTTGAAGGGGACGTACCGGACTTTGGGTTTTCCTAACGTCCCTGTTACCTTGAAGTAGAAGGTGAGTAGCGTTTTTTTCTTTCCTGTCAAGATGTAGCCTACGATCGGGATTTTGCTGACCAGTGAGTCAAGTGTACCGAGGGGCGCCACCCCCAGGTCTAGATCCACTTCCTTCTTGTTCAAATCGATCGTTCCTTTGCCGACGGAGTTGAATACGGGACTCTTCATTACGACGTCAGTAGCTTCAAGGATGCCCGCATTGAGGGTGGCGTGACCTTCAATGCTATCAAAATAGAACCCCTCTTTTGAAAGGTCCGGAGGTTTTCTCGTGATGACATTCTTGAGACTAAGAAACTCCAGGATCTTATAGATAACATTAGACTTCATTATCTTGCCCTTCTCCAGAAGGATGTTTATACTCCCTGTGAGGCTTGAGATAAGTTCCTCCTTATTCCTCCCCTTCATAAAAACAGGTTTATCAGTGGTCAGGAGAACGTCGGTGAGATCGAGGTATTTCTCAAGATCAAGGTTTTTAAGCACTGCCTTCAAAGGATCGCCTGTAAGCTTGATGTAGCTTGCAAAAGCTAATTCAGGGGTCTTTCCGGTCTTTACATTACCCTTGACAAGCAACAAACCATCCCCTACCTTGGCCCTGGCCCGCTCTACGTGAAAATGTCCGGACCGAAATGCACACTCTGCTTCCACCGGCCCGTAAACCATATTTTTCCATCGGCCCTTGGAGACTTTTAGCTTCAGTCTCAGGTCGCATCTGGTTATGAAAGAACTCAAACCAGAACTCATTTCCTTGGGAAGTAAGCAGGGCTTCTTCTTCCAGAAATCGGAAAGATCCAGGTATTCGCTGTCGAGGGTAAGCCTTCCACTGACCCTGTCCCATCCCTCCAAACGGCCCCTAATACGGACATCGCTATGACCCACACGGAATCCCAGGGTTTCCAAAGAGACCTCTTTCCCGGAAAATCTCAGTGCGATCTCACCGTCTCTAAGAGGTGACGGCATCGCATTCGAGAAAAATGAGATGTCTACGGCTTCCACCTCTCCAGTCACCCAGGTTTCTTCAGGGTTTCTCACGGAGGTACTGACCTCAACTCCACACCTGATGGTTCCCTTCACCGGCGAGTTCGTCTCCTTGATTCGAACACCCAGATCTTCCAGGGCGAGTGACCCGGTAGAGACGTTTAGTCTTAGAGGTTCCTCATCCTTCAAATCGTAAGAACCGGATAGACTGAAGGAAGACTCTCCCAAAGAACATAGAAAATACCTGAGATTGATTCTTTCTCCGGGGGAAAGATCAACCTTGAAGTGTATACTGTTTTCTGCCCCCGGAAGATCCGCGGCAATAGAAGATGTATCAATGGTGATCCCTTCAGGGTCAACCTCCCCTTGACTTGACCAGAACCCATCTTCCCGTATCAAAGAGAACCGGCAGTCTATGTGTTTGTGAAATTTCACAGGGAATTGATCCATCTTTTTTTGATAAACCTGACAGAAACGGGCCATGACCTCATTCATATCTGCCCGTGCAACCACTTTCAGGTCAAGACTCTCCCATGAAGTCCCTGCTGACCCCGAGACGCGAAACCAGGATTTACCCCATAGGCCTGTGCCCTGAAACCCCTGCTTCTTTTCTTCTTCGGCCCACAACCTTGCCTTATCCGGGTAGAGGGGTAAAGATAATTTATTGTGGACGATGGAACAACCCTCAAATCGGAATTCGCCTTTTTGCATTATGGGATAGTTCCATCTATCCCTGTACTCAGCGTGAATCCTTGCATGTACTTTACCGGATACGGATTCGAGCCCCTGACACCAGTTCCGCAGGTTAACAGGGGTTAGATCTAATAGGGACTGTTGCTTAAGGTCATTGAGTTCAAAGGTGCCATCCGCTGAAACGAAGTATGATAGGTCCTTTGCGTAAAGGCAGGGGATCTTCAGAGAAAAATCGTTGATAACGGAATCAACAAAATCGGCCCTTGCCCCTGAAATTAGGAGAGATCCCTTCTCAATACTCAGTTCTCCTGAGACATCACTAAGGGGCAAGAAACTCCCCTCTTCGAGCATTCCCATATTGATGAACGTCAGTCGCAATGAGAGAATGCCTGCGTTCTCGGGCAGGTTCAAGGACTTGATTTGATCGAGGGATCCATTCAGAGAAAAGAGGTCGGTACGTACCTTCCCACCCCTGAAAATGGGGAATAATCGGGTTTCAAGCCACTGCGGCAGGAGAGGGGTCGGGAAGATCTTTTTAAAGGTGTCGAGAGGCATAGGGGGGCCATAAAGGCGCAGGGCCAGATGGAAGTCCGGGTTGCATCGAAAATCAAGCTCGGAATCCGCTTTGAGGGAGAGGTCATCGGCTTTCAGCAGCAAGGAAGAAAGCTGCAAGACCCTTTCGGAGTATAGTGACTGAAAGTCGAGAGAGAGATGCGGCAGAAGATAACCCTTTGTTCTTTCCTCCTGATCAATGCGGAAAGAGAGATCCTTTGCAGTGATCTTCCCCTCGGCCGATATCGACCCATTCAGCTTCATCTTGAATTTCACAAGGGCTCTCGCATGCCCGTTGCTCACAGGCAGGCACACAGGCCAGGGTATCCACGATAACGGGACATCCTCTGTCTTTAGGGTTATGTCTGCAAGGGTATTGTCTTCTGCCGTAACCTCCTGTGCAATGGTCCCTCTCACTATAAAGGGGACATTCTCGTTCCTGAATCCGGCCTTTGCACGCAGGCGCAACCCAAGTTTGGGCGGGCCCCCGGATTTACGCCATATATCAGCGTTAAGCTCTTCAAATATAATGGGGAAACCTCTGATGGAAATCTGTCCGTCTTCCAATCTAACGGACTGAAACCCTGCCAACGTTTTTCCCAACAGCTCCCCAAAATCGAGGCCTTTTACGTCTTTCGAAATGTGCCCGCCATCCTCCATTACCAGTTCAACCCGGGGACGAAGGAGGAAAACGCGCGTGGGAACTACTTTTCCTCTAATGAGTTTTCGTGCGTCAAGGGAGACTGCGATTTTTGACGCAGTAATCTTTTGAAGACCAGACCCCGGTCTCACCTCGAAATCATCGGCGCCAATCCCGAGGCCACTCCACAAGTTAACCTGTATCTTGCTTGTGTGAACCTCATGCCCGATAGCCGAAGATATTTCGCCCAATACATAGCGCCGGATAGACGGGTTTTGCAGGAAGTTATTGAGGAACAAAACAGATGCTACTGCAAGGAGCAGGAGCACAAGGAATGAGATAAATATGATATTTCGTTTTCTGAAGGGCATTAGTAACTTCGAGCTATTAGCTATTAGCTGTTAAGCCGTTAAGTCTGTTTAGCTTAACAGCTTACCAGCTGTGAGTGATTAGCACACACAGTCAGAAACTAATTGATATAATTGACTAAAAAATGGGATTTCCTATACTATCTAGTTACCTCACTTATCATTCGAGTGCAGATAGTCTCGTCTCCTTTGAGAGGTGAACTACAATTTAGATGTGGGGTTAGGACAAGACAAAACGTGGCAACTATATACCAGGAGGTTGAGGCGGTCAAGCCTAAAGCAGCCTTTTCTCCTTGACTTAGCGTGGCACGGGATGTTATATTTTGCTCTCTTTTAAGAGGACTTACGGTCAATTCTCCATCTCCCGTTTTCCGGTGCGAATGGGTCATGAAAAGAAATATCACAAGACAGATCTCCATAGGCGGCGTCAAGGTTGGTGGCGGGGCATCCATTACGGTTCAGTCGATGACGAAGACCGATACAAGGGATCCTGCGGCCACTATATCCCAGATTCGCAGACTGGAATCCGCAGGCTGCGATATCATAAGGGTTGCCGTTCCGGACATCGATGCGGCAGAGAAGTTGGGCGAGATCAAGAAAGGCATCTCAATACCCCTGATAGCTGATATCCACTTCGATTACAGGTTAGCCCTCCGCGCCATTGAAGAGGGTGTTGACGGCTTAAGGATAAATCCAGGTAATATCGGTGGAAAGACTAAGGTCAGGCTTGTAGTGGAAGCCGCAAAGGGGAAACGCATACCCATAAGGATAGGTGTAAATTCCGGCTCTGTAGAAAAGGAGCTGCTTTCCAAGTATGGCAATCCTACACCTGAGGCCATGGTGGAGAGCGCCCTCAATCATATCGGCATTCTCGAGTCTCTGGACTTCCATGATATTAAGGTCTCCCTCAAGGCCTCTAATGTCTTGGATACAATAGAGGCGTATAGGTTGATATCGAAAAAGACAGACTACCCTCTTCATGTGGGTGTTACTGAGGCTGGAACTGCGTTTTCCGGGACGATCAAGTCGTCCGTGGGTATCGGCATACTCCTCAATCAAGGAATTGGGGACACTATTCGGGTATCGCTGACAGCTGTCCCAACAGAGGAAGTACGGGCCGGATACGGAATTCTTAAGGCATTAGGACTCCGAGAGAGGGGTGTGAACCTCATTTCGTGTCCTACTTGCGGCAGGTGTGAATTAGACGTGATTCATCTGGCCAATGAGGTTGAGGCAAGGTTGGCTCATATTGTGCAGCCTCTCAATGTTGCCATAATGGGTTGTGTAGTCAACGGACCCGGCGAGGCCAAAGAGGCCGATATCGGGATCGCCGGTGGCAGAGGGTTTGGGCTGTTATTTCAGAAGGGTAGGGCGGTTAAGAAGGTAAAAGAGAGAGAGCTTGCCGATGTATTCGTAAGAGAGGTCGAAGAAATGGTTCGCGATCGTGAGAGTTCAACTACGGACATAATCTGTTAGGCAATGAGGGGCGTCCTTCATATATCGGTTTACACTTTTAAAATTATGGCTGCTTCAACGGTGGTCAAATTTTAACCCGTGCAGAACTCGCATCTAAGTGAGCATAAAGAAAGAACACTCTATAGCTATTAAATTTAACCTATAGGTTTTGGAACTACAAACATTCTAAAAAAGGGGCTTTCCCCCTGTTCTTTCTTAACGCTCACTAAAACGCTCAAAC
>DAOWME010000221.1 GCA_030643245.1 Deltaproteobacteria bacterium | reverse complement strand
TGCAAATACCAATGGGGACTTTGCGTTGGTTGTCCAAAAATTTTCTATCCATCGAAAAGAGGGAGAGCCTCCCGTCATCGAAGAGTAGACCCATCCGGTTTGGAAAAAGGTATCAGGCCGCACCTTAATTTCGAAGTTCTTGCCTAGATATGGATAACGTCTAAGTATCCACGCTTTCATATCACTGCCGTTGTCACGCCAATCCACAACCCACTGCTCAAGACCCGCCCATTTACAGAAACCACCGCCTTTGGCATGCCAGAGCCAACGTTTCCCGAATTTATCCTTATGAAGCTCCCAGTGCAATCGAAGAAATCGTTCATTATCGCTCGAGGAAACTCCCCAAGTTATTCTACGACCATGTGAGACCTTGGGTTCACGAATAAGAAGTCGGACAAAAGCTTCCGAAAGCCAATAAGTCACAGGGGAAAACGAAATAGCTAATAGCCCAGCCTGGCATGACTCGAATCGTAAATGAGAGCCTACATCCAAACACGCAGTTTGGAGCGAAATATCTTTCGCTGATTTCTCTTTGGACCCGACTAGTCTAAACGCTACCATTTTGTGCTCCTGCGAGGGAGGGTTGTTGCTGAGGGTGAACAGGACAGTATTAACTACTTCACCGCTGATTTCCAAGAATGCCCCCGGCCCCAGATGGGCCAATGTCTCAATAGTCGTATCGCGCAGAAGTCCCGTGAACTGTTTCGGTCTTGCTCGCTTGATTTTTTCGTCTGGCAGTGCCCGCAGGTCGGCAAAAGTGCGTAGAAACATCCAGCTTTGTTGGGCGACCATCCCTACATAACCATTCTTTCTTGAAAGCTCTATGCAGCGCAGAATAAAAGCAGCGTAAAGGTCCCTTTTCCCTTGGGGGTATGCTCTAGCAACAAACTTCTTGAGCCTCTCCCCCATATTCTTACTGCCCATATAAGGTGGATTCGTATAAACCACATCGTAGCGTTGGATACTCAATCGCAAAAAGTCGAATCCTCGCTCTGCATCAGCAGCCATTATGGCTTCTTCGGCTAAACCATCTTGCCTTGCCTTTTCATAAAATGAATCGAGTTCTTTTTGAATGACCGATCCAAGCCGATCAAAGAAAGTCTTGTCCGTAATTGCAGTCTCAAAGGGTAGCTTTTGCTGCCAGGGCTTGGCCATTTCAGGGAAAAGGTATGGCTGCTCCGTGCCAGCCTTTGCCTGGGCTATCCATTGCTTCTTTTCCTTCTGGATGACTTTCTGCATTTCATCTTCAATCCGCAGGAGCGACCCAAATTCGTCCAGGTTTTTGAGCTGGAGACCGAGGGCGGCTAATATCCTGGCTACACTGTGTTTTCCCTGACGTTCCAAGTTTTGGATGAACTGATACCAAGTCTCAGATTCAAAGGGAGCGCTGTTCGCCACTACCAAGTTGAGATGCGTGATAGGTCGCTCACACCCCGACTCTCGGGCCTTCATTACGAGCACCAAGGAGGCAAGTTGGATTGAGCGGGCATCAATATCAATACCGAACAGGTTATGTTGCAATATGGAGACGGGAATGTCCTTTTTGTTCTTCACTGAGGGCATCTCCAGCCATCCGGATCGCCCAGCGTTTTTTATTTCCTCCTTATACATGGATAGCAGCAGATCAAAGGCCACCAGATGGAAATGACCGCTTCCAACCGCCGGATCCATCAGCTTGAGTTCTATTGCTTTCTTAAGTTTTCTTTCGACAGGCGGGTTTTCTTTAGGAGGTTTTACGTAATAAGCCCATTCTGCGGATAAGTTAGAATCCGGGTGCATCTCCATCCAGAGTCGGCCAAGGGTATTCTGGACCAAATACTCCACCATATAATGCTCGGTGTAGATCTGGGTGGCTGGGATGATATCGTCCTTTTCTATCTTCTTTTTCTTTTTGGAAGCGGCCCTAAATACCAGATCTTTTTCTTTAGTCTGAAAATATTGATATACCCATCCCAGAAAATCCGGTGACGTAAAAGGACTCGGTGTGGATACTTTATCCAATTCTTGAATCTTTCCAAGGATGGTATTGAGGGCCGGAGCTGTTGGCCAGATGAGGCCGTAGTCATGTTCAGAGTCGAACAAGACCTTGATTTCCCGGGTAAGCTGGCGGCAGGCGTCACGAATGGCTTCGCATTGAAGGTCGTATAGCCTGGCAGTGTGCCACATGGAAGGATCTGCCCCCTTGATTCGCCATGCCCTTCGAGGTAGTCCCCCGTAGTCATCGGAAGGCGTTACTACAAAATCAGGCTCTCCATGATCATCCTTGAGCAAGCCCCTGGCCTCCATACACCTGAGGCCCAAAAGGCGGTTGATCCAGGTATAGCAGGTGTGGCGAACAAAGGCCCGCACGCCTCGTTTCAAAGCGGCCTTGTCGGAAAGTCTGCCAAATATGGAGACCTCCCGCTTTATGGCAGCACAGATACGCTCTCGTCCTTTTTTTTCTTCATTGGTCAGATATTCAGGGATGTTTTCGGTTTCAAGGGATTTGGGCTGATCTGACAAGATGCCATAACGTGCAATTTGTCTTGCAATGTCACCGCCGGGCGGAATGAACTCTCCTGTATCAGGGTCAAAATCGCCCTCTAACGATTCCCTTAAGGCGAGAACCGTTGATTTGATCGCTTTCTTGGATTCAGGACTGAGACCGTTGTTGCTCATCGAACAATGACTTCCTCTATATCTTCTTCAAATTGTTCTTCCATCTCTTGCTTGAACTTATCTGCGATCTCCTCTGTGTCCTCTTTTCGTATGATCATACCTTTTGTGATACTCTTTGGCCGCCACGAACGCATCCTGGGCTCAGCAATTGGCTCATCCCCTGAGTCATCGTCCTCCCCCCCTTGTGGCAATTCTTGGATATCGAAAAGAACATCGGCCAGTAGCCCTGCAACGGTCCCCACACGACCTGCCAGGGCATCCAGGGAAGTAGCCTGGTCTGCATCTAGTAGTTCTTTCAGGGTTTCTATGGATTGTTGGGAGATTCCGGCCCTTGCCAGGCTCTGAGCGCCAAACCATTCTGATATGATGGTTTGCTGCTCGTCAGGTGGCAGGAATGTAAATTCAGGGCGAGCTTTTACGCCTTTCTCAAGTGATTGAACCTCTTTTTCAAATGCTCCTCTGTACTCCTTATATGCAGAACGGTACGCGTTTTCCACCACTGCACGATAGTTCTGAAAATCAGCCCATCCAGAAACCACCTGACGATTGCTAATCAGGTGCTTGAGTTGGCTAATCGCTTCCGATACGGAGCCGTCTCTGTCTTTTTGCCTGAGGACTTGTGAGGCCTCAGCCCTTTTAATCAAAGGCAGTGCGTTTTGAAGCGCAATTTTGTTGCTCTCCACAAAGTTTTTTACCTGGCTTACCTGTTCATGAAGTTCCTTCAAATCATCTTGATTATCCAGTATCCATTTTACCAGCTCTTGGGGTTTGCTCTTGGCTTTTGAAGATTCCAGTAACTGAGTCCTTTCCTGGATGGGATTTGGTAAAGGTAGCCCTTGAGCAACAAAGTCGGCAAGTGTTGTCTTGAAGTGTTCAAGCCCGGTTCGATAGTCCCTGAATTGAAGAAAGATGTCGTTTACACTCTCAGTCACGTGATCCAGTTGAAGGGTATTCTTGCAAAAGAGATAGGCAGCCTGGATCTCATCAGGTGTGAGGATATCTGTGACTTTTCTGATCTCTACGGCGTCAAACGAACTGATCTTTGAGAAGACCTTGTAAGCATCCTCGAGTTGTCGGAAGTCATACGCAGGGTTCCCTTTGTGGGTAATCTCTATCTGTCCACATCGGAAAAGAACGGCAACTGCCAACTGGATCACGCTCCTGGGCCAACCATAAGGTATATCTTGCAGTTTACGTCTGAGATCCTGGGCCTTTACAACCGCCTGCGTATTCTCCAACATAGTAAGAGCATTCAATATTTCGCTGACCATTCCTGTTTGTGCCTTTATATGCCCTTGAGCGTCTACCAGATTAAGGTTGCGAATACCCTCTAATGTGGCGAGGTTACCTGCAGGATTGAAGATGGCTTTGTAAACAGCATCCCTGTCATCGTAGGTCTTGTCAGCAAGATGAAACCGGTCAAACAGGCTGGGGACAACAACATTTCCTGCTACAGAAAGGACTTTCTTCAGAGTATCGGCCTCCGGCACAGGAAGCGTGTGCTCTTCTCCCGAGAATAGTAAGCGACCCTTCATAAAGGCTTGTGTAATGAGGTCGCCAGCCTTTTTTTCTGTCCGAGTAAGATCAGTCCTCTTTTTCCGGATGGCATCTTTGGCGGCAGCCGAAATTTCGTCCCGATCTGCCTTGGGTTGATAGTAGTTAATCGTGTCTTGCAGTGCCCTTATCTGACGAAGGATCTCAGCCAACTCGGCTTTCCGGGTTTCGTCAGCAATCCAATGGACTGTTTTGCCCTGAGAGCCGTCTGCCAGATTGGCTGTTCGTATCTGGTCAAGTTTGAAACCTGAGAGGGGAGTGTATAGCTCTAATGTCAGAGGACCACCGCCCGGAGGTGAGACAACCTCTCCGTCTAACTTCGTCTCAAAACCGAAAAGGGCCTGGCCTGATGAACCGTATTTGAGCTGGTACTGCTGGGTTCCGTCAGTGATTTTGTTGGCGGCCAAAATCTCTCGGCCACGATCCTTAATATCTCTTTCAAGATCAGGTATCCTGACTTTTCCTTTTCTATCCAGAAAGTACTGCTCGATCTCTCTTTCCTCTTGACTCAGAAAATGATAGGACGCACCATCAAAGGAGACCATGCTGGCTGAAACAAGACTTTCCAGGCCCTTTATTACTATCTTTCGGAGGGAGGTAAGTTCAACATTCACATGATCCGCCATCAGTTTTGCTATTGTATCCGCTGTTTGAGGTATCC
>DAOWME010000023.1 GCA_030643245.1 Deltaproteobacteria bacterium | reverse complement strand
GGGTGTGATGCCGCTGATGGGGGTGAGTGCAATCCCTGCATGGCTGGCAGGCATTATCGATCCTGATGAAGCGATAAGGAGGTAAGAGTTAGGAGTTGAGAGTTGAGAGATATCCTTAGGGACGTGGCCGAAATAACTTACTCAAGTTGGCGCTCAGATTTAGGTCAGATTTGTTCGATCTGAAAATACAAAACCACAGGAATAGCTCTGCCTATTTCGAGGATTTTGTGTTTGAAGATCGGGCAAAGATGGCCTGAAGATGAGATGTACAAATGGGGAAGTTATTTCGGCCACGTCCCTTAACTAGTGTCCATCCAGAAATGAGGATTTTTATTCAAGATCAAGGCATGCGAAAAAAATAACCGCAGGCATATATTTGATGTTCTGAGGATTATTTTTTGAACATAACGCAGATATTGGTCAAAAAGACCATTTATGGATGGACACTAACTAGGAAACCCGGGCCAGAGTCTACATTTATCATTCTTAACTCTTAACTCCTAACTCCTAACTCCTATTTCCGGCATCTGAGGGGTTTCATGATCAAGATAGAGAATGTGACCAAGAACTACGAATCAGGCAAGGTAAGGATAAATGCACTCGACAATGTCTCCGTTGAGATCGAAAGAGGAGAATTTGTCGTGCTGAACGGACCATCCGGATCGGGTAAGACAACCCTGTTGAACATTATCGGCCTCTTGACCAGAGTCACGAGCGGACGGCTCTGGATGGAAAACCAGGAAGTATCCCACTACCCCGATCATTTCCTCTCAGCCTTGAGAAGGGAGAAGACAGGTTTTATCTTTCAACAATTTAACCTCCTTCCAGGCTACACAACATGGGAAAATGTTTCTCTACCCCTGCTGCCCATGGGAATGTCTGAGAAGACACGAAGAACCATGGCCATGAAGCTTCTGGAAGAGTTGAACCTCGAAACAAGGGCGGATTTCATGGCCAATGAGTTGAGTGGCGGAGAACAGCAGCGGGTGGCCATAGCCCGGGCATTGATCAACGACCCTGAGATTATTCTTGCCGATGAACCCCTTTCCAATATCGATACGGGGCATGTCACGATAGTCGCCGACATCCTGGCAGAATTGAAAAGAAGAGGGAAGACAATCATCACATCGTTTCATCATTCACAGGCCCAAGTAGATAAACTCGTGGATAAGACCTTCCGTTTTGACTCAGGCAGAGTACTGTGACTCAAGAGACCGGGAGCGGAAACCGTGATTCTCAATAGCTATATCATAACATACCTTGTCTGTTCATCTCTCTCCCTCTTCATAGGACTTGCCGTTGCATTCAACGGTTTTCGCATCTGGAGGAAGTGGGACATTACCAGCCACGCAGACGCCCAGTACCGGTTAGAAAAAGAAGTTTACCTGATCATCACAATAGTGTCCCTGGGGTTTTTCCTCCGAATTTTAATGGTGCCCCTATGGTTCTGGTCTCTTTATAGCATGATAATATCGATACCCGGGGCCATGTGTCTTGTGGGCGTACATAACGTGAACGCGCCATATTCATATGTGGCGAGCGCCCTGAAACTGATTTTGCCGGCTCTTTATGCATATTGGCTCATCTTGAACCTCCTGGACCGGAAGGTCGCAACGCAACCCTTCATGAAACAAAAGCTGATGTTTCTTCCCCCTTTGGGTATCTTGATCGTCATCGAGACGATACTTGACATCTCTTTTTTCTTTTCGACCCCTCCTCGTCAGGTCTCTTGCTGCACATCACTCTTCGACATTCCAAGAGAGGGTGTCGTTCAGATTGTCACCGAAGCTACGTGGATCTGGGTAGTGCTTTTTTACGTCCTGGCATTCTTTGTTGTAGGGGAAATAATATATTTTCTCTTTTTTCAAAAGAGGAGCACATCGCCCGGCAAGGAGAGATGGTTCGGCAACAAATCAGCCATGTTTATGCAGACACTGGTCATTATCGTTCTCTTTGTTGTTTATATTCTCGCCCTCCATACAAAGATAAGTCCTCTCTTCCTGGGACTACCCTTTCACCACTGCATCTTCTGCCTGGGTCAGGAAGTATGGGATGCGCTCCTCTCTTTTTCCATGATCTTCATAGGTCTTTGCTTATTCGTGGTCTATTTCTGGGTCATATCCTCCTCCAAATACAGGGAGGTTAACCCATTGTTGAGTGAAAAGATGGTACGACTCTTGAAATGGTCCGGGTGTATGCTGGCAGGGGGGTTGATCATTATGTCGATTCACCTGCTCTTGGTAATTTAGGTAGTGTCTATCCAGAAATGAGGATTTTTGTTCAAGATCAAGGCATGCGAAAAAAATAACCGCAGGCATATGTTTAATATTCCGAGGATTATTTTTTAAGCATAACGCAGATATTGTGCAAAAAGACCATTTATGGATGGTCACTAGGTAGTTTGCACCGGAAAGGGGTCTGTTAATAACCGATGACAGGAAAGAGGATATGGACAGTAATGAGGGTGGAGTTCCTTCATATGCCGAGGAGCGACTTTAGAACGGGGAAGGTGGATTTTTTGGTGGGTATGGTGTAAAATAGGCAAAAAAAAGGCAGCCATAGTTTGAAAACCAAAAAAGGCGAGGGAGAAAAATGATTATTGACAGACCCGAATCGTGGTATATATTCATTTTTAGTAAGGATTGCTGTGACAGAGGGGGTGATCCCGGATCGTATATCATGTATAAGGGTAAGCGGCTAACCAATAAGGAGTATCTTGATCATTGGGGTAAGTGGGTTTTTTTCGGTGAAAAAGACGAGGTTAATGAGATGGCTCGTAATCTTGATCCTTATGTTGAGAGTGGCAGGATACCGTGTGTCAAATACGACCGCGCACCTCAAGAATGGGCGGAACTCGAGGAATGTGTTATGTGTGTCTACTGTGACGATAGACAGAAGGATGATGTCTTGCAGATCCTGTCCGGCTTTGGAGTGAAGGCAAAGGGATGGGCTTATGAGAGAGAGGTGATAGAGAAATGGCTCCCAGGGGGGCTTCATATGGAAAGATGGATAAAAGCACATGGAATGTCGGAAGAGGCTGCCGAGACCATCAGAGAAGAGTCTCGGGAAAAATTCCAGAGGCAATTTTTTGATAGACCGAATGACATCTGTTTAGGATGGGAGCAGTAGAGGGGGTCAAAACATGGTTGTAGCAAGGTTATCCGGACAGTTGCGTAAGCTTGCCAATGGCAGGGAAGAAGTGAACCTTGCGGCTGATGATATTGCAGGGTGTATCAATAGCCTGGAACAGGAATTTCCGGGCGCAAAAGAGAGATTTTGCGATGAAAAGGGAGAACTGCTTGACGCGATCAATATTTATATCAATGGCGACAATATACGTTCCCTTCAGGGGCTGTCAACGCCTCTGAAGGAGGGGGACGAGGTGGATTTTATGTCGGCCTTTGCAGCAGGGTAGAAGTTGACAGGGCAGGATATGGGCATCCCGTGTTTGAAGGGTAATCACTCATGATAACTGCGAAAGAGGAAGAACGGTATGACAGGCAGATCCTCATTGATGAGATAGGCGTCAAAGGGCAAGAGAGGCTGAAGCAGTCCAGAGTTCTCGTTTCAGGGGCAGGGGGACTGGGGTCACCTATTTCTTTATACCTGGCAGCAGCCGGGGTAGGTTCCCTCAGGATTGTTGATCAAGATGAGGTGAGCTTGAGTAACCTGAACCGTCAGATCCTCTACGGGAACCAGGATATAGGTATAAAAAAGGCTGAAGCAGCAGAACAACGGCTCCGAAACCTCAATCCCGACATCCATGTGGAGGCGGTAGCTGGAAGGATAACCGAGGAGACCGTCCTTGACCTCGCAGATTCTTGTGACATAATACTCGATGCCATGGATAATTTTTCTGCGAGATATTTACTGAATGATGTTGCTCTTAAAAAGAATATCCCATTTATTTATGGGGGTGTCTGTGGATTGGAGGGCGCCTTAACCACCATAATACCCGGAAAAACGGCTTGTCTAAGGTGTATCTTTCCTACGTCTCCACCTGGAGCCGCTGCCCCCGTACTTGGGGCGACTCCAGGTGCGATCGGTTGTCTTCAGGCCATGGAAGCGATAAAATATATCCTGGGAATGGGAAAGTTGCTGGCCAACCGTCTATTGGTCTTTGATGGTTTTAGCATGGCATTTACAGAAATCAGGCTTAATCGTAATCCCCGGTGTTCCGACTGTGCGTCCATATGAACATGTGCACAGAAATTGGATTCGGAGAACTTCAAATCGAAGAAAGACATAAAGAATACGGTTTGTACTTTGAGGAACTACGAAACAGGAAAACTTAAAGTAAAGGAGAATAACAATGGAAGAGCTCTACAAACACATCCTTGTCCCTCTGGACGGGTCCGAACTTGCCGAGGTAGCCCTCGATCACGCATTCACTCTAGCGAAACTCACCCTGGCGGAAGTAACGCTTCTCCGGGTATTGCGGCCCATACCGGATGTCATTAAGCTCGATGAGCATCATGCAATTTATGTTGATGAACAATGGACGATCAATCTAAGACGTGCCAATAAATATCTGGAGAGGGTGCGCGATCGAGTAAAGGACGAATCGTTCTTGGTTGAAACTGCTGTTGAGACTGGGCGTTCCGCGGAGACCATCATAACGTACGCAAGCGACCATGCCATTGATCTCATAGTAATGGCAACCCATGGACGGGGAGGGTTTGAACGTTTGGTATACGGCAGCGTAGCGGACAAGGTATTGCGCGGCGCTGATCACCCCGTACTGCTCGTCCGTTCCTACCCACGACAAGAGGCAACCGCCTGACAGGAAAAAGACAGATCCGGAGCACATGGCAGAAGTTTAATCCTGGCAAGGGTTTTATAATTATTATCTTGACTTTCCTCCCAGAATTTCGTATAAAATTTACATTTCAATGTACGATGCAATCCTTCCGACAGTTACGTTTTTTCTACCTCGTGTTACTCATGCTCTGGCGGGGCATATCCCCACACCACAAAGTTTATGAAGGCAAACCCATGCTGCCGTATAGCTTCCGAATCCCACGGCGTTCCCGTGGCACACGCAAAGGTGTTTTCACTCGCCCCTGTATTTTGAGACATCATCCTCGTTACCACGTGAAATCCCAGACGCAAAGGCTTCCGCATATTTTGAAAGGATGTTCATGGCTTTTAAACAACTGAGTGGGGATTATTGATGCCCGACCTTACTGGTGGCTCATACTCCCGCTTTCGAGAAGTTGCGGGACGGTTCCCTAGTCCGTGATAGCGTATGGAGAAAATATTTCGCACGTGTCACGGCTTGGGGGACAATTTTGAAGGTGCGGATTCTTGGGCCCTAACAGAAATCTGGAGGCTGCACTGTTCACAGTGCAAGAGATTGGTGTTGGCCTTGCCTGCATGGCCGCACCGGAAAACGTTGACAAATCAACCAGTTAGAGCAATGCAATTGGATGATGCCGTAGATGCAATCATCATCAGCCTCTAATATAACAATGAAGTTCTCAGGGGTTTTGGCATAGTCTGAGTCTGATGAATAGCCGTTTATTTTCGTTTATTGTCACACTTATGGCTGGGAACTGTATAAGAGGTTAGCGGCTTATCATTGATATAGGGATCAATCATGGCGCACTCTGAATTCACGGAACTTAGACGACGCACTATCGTGAAATCTCTTCTCTGGCGCGTTGTCGGAATTTTTTGGACATGGATAGGAGTATATTTTATTATTCTTATAGTCCCACTTACTTGGAAGAATGCCCCTATAATTGCAACACTAATAGTAATATATCACCACTCGACAAGAATGGTTATGTACTATTTTTATGAACGTATATGGGCTGCTATCTCCTGGGGCAAATATGATTTGAGGGAAGGTAAGTTTCATGTCATGTCAATGCAGGGCAAGATCATATGGACTTTTAGTACTCTCATTGTAATGGGAGTTATGTTCTTTTTGGTTATTTACATAGCGCCAGTCATCAAAGAAGTAGGTGGCTAACAATAGGATGAACTCGGGCTGTGGGTAAAAGCCTGGCGGCTGTTACCAGCCTTTTATGTTCTTGTTGTTATTGACTTCAGAGAATATGCAATGGATGCGAAAGAGGCCAAAGATGCATAATCCATTTAAAGAAAGAGTAGAAGCAAAAGAAAGTGACAAAGAGTTGATACAGCATGTTTTAGAAGGGAACAAAGATGACCTCAAAAAACTGATCTTGCGCCACCAGGCATGGATATATAATATAGCCTTCAGGATGGTGTGTGATTCAAGTGATGCAGAAGATATTACACAGGAAATTTTGATTAAGATGATGACAAAGCTTTCAACATATGATCCCCAAAAAAGCTCTTTCCGTACTTGGCTTTATCGAATCGTCGCAAATCATGTGATCAACATGAGAAACAAAAAGTATGAAAAGATTATCTCTGACTTCTGTCATATTGCTGACTATTTCACAATTGTAAATGGAATTCAAGATGATAGACAGAGTTCGTGTCCTGAAAATGACGTTTTGGCCAGAGAATCGAGAATCCGATGCTTAACGGGGGTACTCCTCTGTCTTAATCGCCAACAAAGGCTGGTTTTCATTTTAGGGGCTCTGTTCAATGTTCCTGGTCCAATGGGGAGTGAGATTCTTGAGCTTTCAAGACCAAACTTCCGACAAATCCTTTCACGAGCCCGAAAAAAAGTATATTCTTTCTTAAATGAAAACTGTGGATTAATAAATGAAGATAACCCTTGCCGCTGCCCTAAACAAATAAAGAACCAGATTCAAATCGGGTGGCTGAATCCCGACAAAACTGTATCCCATAGGGATAATGGAACCAAGATAGATGACATTATCTGTGACAAACTGGGGAATTTTGAGGAAAAATACTATTCGGAGTATATTCAACTGTTTAGGGGGCAACCATTCTACGAACCACCTAGTTTAGCAGGATGGATCAACAAAACATTGGGAGACGACAATTTTAAAGATCTATTTCATTTGGCGAAATGACTTTATAATGCTTAACAATTTAGGCATCCTTCATAAAAGCTATAAAGTAGTTTACACTTTCGAATAAAAAAACAGTCTCGGCACCGTTGAAGCAGCCATAATTTAAAAAGTGTAAACCGATGTATGAAGGATGCCTAAATTTACAGCCTTTTTTCTTTAGAAATGTATTCAGTACTGAATTCAAATATGCATGTATTTATTCATCATATTGATCTCTGTTCTAATGGAAGGAAGCTGTATTAGGTGTTTACACATCTTGATCCGCCACTGAAAGCGCTGGATGTTACCTCTCATATTATCTAACCAGTTCCTGAACGGAAACCTCTTAACCTTCTTTAAGACTGTCATTTCGAGCGTAGCGAGAAATCTATAATCAATGAGAATAGCGGAGTTAAAGATTTCTCCCTTTGGTCGAAATGACAACGAGGTGGTTTTCGTTCAGCCTCTACTTAGTGCACATCCACAAATGGAGATTCCATAAAGATATGCACTGAGTAAGTTTCCAATTCGGAAATGAGCAATTTTTCGCAAGGTAAAGAGATTGTGAGGGACAGACTGACGCAGAGATTGCGAAAAGATGCCATTTCTGGATGGAAAGTAGGTAATAAATTTTAACATAGAAAAAGCTTGTGGGGGGTTATACTTGTTTCTTGTCAACAGGGGAAATATAGGAAAAGAAAACGAAGAACTTTCTAGGAGGAGTGAAGATGGGAAAAATTAGTGAGGAGTTAGGAAAGGCCGTGGCAGAAATTAAACCGTCTCTAGTCGCATCGGCGAGTAAAGACGGACGCCCAAATGTGTCTGCGAAGGGATCACTTCGCGTCCTCGATGACCAGCATCTCGTATATGCTGACATTATGTCACCGCGGACTACCAAAAATCTGCAAGAGAATCCTCAAGTTGCCTTAGTAGGGCTGAATCCCGAAACAAGGAAAGGTTGGCGGGTGTGGGGAAAGGCAGTGGAAATAACAAATTCAGGGGATCTCTTCGAAAAGTTCAGTAAGGAATACAGCGCTAAGGGAAAAGTGAGCTATGTGGTAAAGATTCTCGTGGAGGAAGAACTAGTGTTTTAGTCTCATTCCTTTGTTTACACCTTGTTTCTCCATCCTTCGGTGGAGACTTTTTCTGTTTGGCCCCGATCCCTTTTGGGATGGGATAGAGACAGAGAGGTTAAGGAGCCAGAATATGTACACGGAACTTTTTAGACTGTGTGGTTATGAGGACGCCGAAATAGAGAAGGAGAGGCCCAGGATCGATAAGGCGTTTGGCATGCTGGGAATAGAAAAAGAGGATATACCCAGGGCGGAAAAGAGGGTTCGGGAAAATTTTGATCTCAACCTTCAGGGTGTTCGACAATTGTTACACGTATGGATGGACGAGCTTATAGCCTTACCCCTGTGTCGGGAGGAATATAATAAAGTCATTTATAGTGACTGGCCCCTCCCGGGGCCCCTGGTGATGGCAGCCCATAGAATGTCGGACGACATCTATATAGGTTCCATAGGAGAGGTGCTTAACTTGGGTATGGGTCAGATCTTTGACAAGCTCACCCCGCTTCTTGAAGCAGGTGAAGAGACCGGGCTGGGCGTAGGGAAAGCCCACTGCGGCCTCTGGCAAACCCATATAGGGGGTATCGCAAAAGGGATGATACCGATACCTGACTTGATGATCTCCCCTAATTGGTACTGCGATCAGCCTTCACACGCAGACCAGCTCCTGGCCGAACTCTATGATATTCCTACGGTCTACATGGACGGGGTCCTCGATGACCAATGGGGACAGTGGCCCGACATTAGTGAGCACTTGATAGCCTATATGGGAGACCAGATGGAGAAGGCCTTTAAGAAGATCGAAGAGGTAACCGGTTATACGTTGACGGAAGAGGCGCGTCAGGATGGTCTGAACGATACGTGGTCCACGTATTTAAACTTCAATACATTGGCGGAGATGGTTAGCAAAAGCGACCCCCAGGCCATCAGTCATGCTGATCTCACCCTTGCATTTATGTTCTCCTTTACCCCTTTAAGGAAAAGGGAACTGGCAAATGAGGCCCTTAGTATATTGATTCGAGAGACGAAAGAACGGATAGAAAAGGGCGAGGGTGTCGTTGAAAAGGGCGCTCCCAGGATATATTTTGGGCTCAGGTTTGCAGTTGATCCAACTATACACAAGATGGTAGAGAGTCTGGGACTGAGAAGCCAGGTCGTTTTTATTGATTGGATGACCCCTGTGGAGACGAAACCGCCAAAATCGACCAAATACAGTGACATAGTAATGGAAGCGTTTCTCAGGAGGGGGGTTGTGCATTCCGCCTCGGGAGGGATAGAATACATTATAACGTACTGTAGGGAATGGAACGTGGAGGGGGCCATCCTTTGCTTTCCCTATTCCTGCCGTCCATATGCTATCCTCCCGCTTATGGCAAGAAAGGCGATAAAGGAGGAGCTGGGCATCCCGGTGCTGGTCCTGGAGGGGGATACGTATGATACCCGTGATTACAGCGCCGGACAGCTAAGAACCAGGGTTGAGACGTTTGCAGAATTGTTGAAGATGAGGAAGGCGGCATAGAGGCGTAGAGCACTTTCTTGTATGCCCAAAACATTATGTAGAGAAGGAAGGGGGGTGAGTAATGTTTACAACATTGTGCCACTGCGGCAGTGTGTAACGGGACGAGGTCGCGAACTTCGAGGTGAGCCCAGGCAGGGTGTATGCTATCGTCAGCGCTTGAAGTGAACGATAAAAACCGAACGAAAAAAAGAGTTTTTTTAAGGAGGGATGATATGGATGCTATGGATAGGCTTAAAACACATATGGATGGGAGGTTAAGGGAATTAACAAAGAAGAGAAGCGAGGGGGTAAAGGTTGTCGGGTACGCCCCCGGTGGATATATGCCGGAGGAGATGGTCTACGCGGCGGGGGCGATACCCGTCTGCCTTATAAGGGGTGGAGACCATGAGCCGGTGGCGGAGAGCGGAGCGTATATCCCTCGCTTCATAGATACCTTCTGTAGGTCCCAGATCGGATACAGGATGCTGGAAGATGAGCCGATCTATCAGCTCGTAGATCTTCTTATAGTGCCTATTACCGATCAGAACATGCGGGCCGTGGCGGAAACCTGGAGTTTTTATACAGATGTGGATGTATTCAGGCATGGTGTGCCCTGTAACAAAGAGGAGGCCGGTTACCAGTACTATTTGGGAGGACTTTTGCGCCTCAAGGATAAGCTTGAGAGTTTTACGGGGAATAAGATCGAGGATGGAAAGCTGAGAGAGGCAATAGAACTATGGAACAGGATGAGGTCACTATTTAAAGAGATAAGCCTCCTCCGGAAGGGGAAGAGACCGCCTATATCCGGTGAGGAGTTTGCGCGGTTGAGTCATGCGTCACTCATTGCTGACCCGCCGGTCTTTGTAGAGATATTGGAATCCCTGTTGGAAGAGCTGAAGAAGAAGGAGGGTGCGGAGATTGCCGGCCCTCGTATACTCCTGACAGGGTCCACTCTGGCGATGGGAGACTATAAGGTATTCCCACTGGTGCAAGGCGCGGGCGCTGAGATAGTAATCGAGGAGTTTGCCGAAGGGATAAGAGAATACTGGAACAACGTTGAGCCGAATGGGAATCTTATCGAGGCAATAGCTGAAACATACTTTAAGAAGCGGGTCCCCCCTGCATGGTTCAGTCCGTCCGTGGATAGGATAGATTTTGTGTTGGATCTGGCCAAAGATTTCGGAGTAGAAGGCATCTTGTGGTATCAGTTATTGTACAGGGATGCGTATGATATGCAAACACCCTATTTTGAGAAGATGGTAAAGGAGAAGGCGGATCTCCGCATGTTGAAGGTGGAGTCGGACTATGATATCTCTGAAAGGGGGCCGATGAAGACAAGGATTGAGGCGTTCATTGAGATGTTAGGCACAAGGTAAGGTTATGGGAAAGTGTGTACTGCAAGCTTGCTAAGCTTTGTGGCTTTAAGGAAGATGGAATAAAAGAAAAGAGATTAAGGAGGTAGACTATGTATACGGAAGTTTTCAGATTATGCGGTTATGAGGACGATGAAATAGAAAAAGAGAGGCCAAGGATAGATAAGGCGTTTGCCAAACTGGGCCTGGAAAAAGAGGATATGGCCCGGGCGGAAAAGAGGCTCCAGGAGAACTTCGATCTCGGACTTCAGGGTGTGCGAAAGCTGTTACATGTGTGGATGGATGAACTCATAGCCTTGCCATTGTGCCGGGAGGAATACAAAACAGTCATTTATAGCGATTGGCCCCTTCCTGGTCCCATGGTGATGGCAATCCAGAGGATGTCGGATGATATCTATGTAGGATCCATAGGAGAGGTGCTGAATCTTGGCATGGGCATCATCTTCGACAAGCTCACTCCGATCCTTGAAGCAGGTGAAGAGGCCGGGCTTGGGGTTGGGAAATCCCACTGCGCCCTCTGGCAAACCCATATAGGGGGTATTACAAGCGGGAAGATACCCGTGCCTGACTTGATGATCTCGCCTAATTGGTACTGCGATCAGCCTGCGCATGCAGACCAGCTCCTGGCAGAACTCTATGACATCCCTACGGTCTACATGGACGGGGTCCTCGATGACCAATGGGGACAGTGGCCCGAAATAAGCGAGCACATGATAGGATATATGGGAGACCAGATGGAGAAGTGCATTAAGAAAGCCGAGGAGGTAACCGGTTATACGATGACGGAAGAGGCGCGCCAGGGCGGTCTTCAAGACACGTTTGCCCTTTACCTGAACTTCAATACGATTGTGGAGATGATGGCAAAAGCCGATCCCCAGCCCATCAGTCACGCAGATCTCAACCTCGCGTTCTGGATGTTCTTTACCCCTTTGAGAAAAAAGGAACTGGCAATGGATGGCCTTGCCACATTGATTGGAGAGACAAAAGCACGGATAGAAAAGGGCGAGGGCGTTGTGCCGAAGGGCGCTCCCAGGATATATTTCGGGCTCAGGTTTGCAATTGATTCCGCCATATTCAAGATGGTAGAAGGCCTGGGGTTATCACCGCAGGTTGTTTTTATCGACTGGATGACGCCCCTGGAGAAGACACCGCCAAAATCGACAAGATGGGCTGATCTGGTAATGGAGGCATTCCTAAGGCGAGGAGTTGTGCATTCTGCCTCAGGAGCGATAGAGTACGTTAAAACGTACTTTAAGGAATGGAAGTGCGATGGGGCCATTCTTTGTTGGCCCTATTCCTGTCGTCCGTACACTCAGCCTGTGATGATGACAAAAAAGATGCTCAAGGAAGAGTTCAATGTCCCGGTCTTGCTTCTGGAGGCGGATGCCTATGACACCCGTGATTACAGCGCCGGGCAGTTGAGAACCAGGGTTGAAACTTTTGCTGAATTGTTGAGGATGAAGAAGGCTGCTTAGAAGAACGGGCGCTTCTCCTCTGTAAACGATTCAAGAGAAGAATCAGCAAGAAGGGAGAAGCGCCTACGAAAATGGAAATAAATGAACCGGAAGTAGTGAATAAATACCTAACACCTTCCTGTACTACAAGAGATTGGGTAATTGGTGTCCGTTAATGAATGGAGTTTTCACGAAAAAGAGCGCTAATCAAGTTTACAAGTCAGGAGCGGGGCATTTTATCTCTGAGCAAGGCCGCGTGAAGGTTTGCGCCAAGGCATACATTGCCGTACGTTGCAGGCATAAACTTATACTGAGAAGGGGGATATCAGATGATTGTAGCAGGAGTTGATGTGGGGGCTGCAACCGGCAAAACACTTATCCTTAAGGTCGGGAATGGAGTCCCTGAGATATTGGCATACTCGATATGCCAGACAGGGCCCAGCGTTAAGCGGGCTGCAATAGAAGTCACCGGAGAAGCTTTGGAGAAAGCCGGAGTTTCTATGGATGACCTGGAGTATGTTATAGGCACGGGTTATGGTAGAAATGCCATAGATTTTGCTGATCGGGCCTTAACAGAGATCCTATGCCATGCCAAAGGGGCTCATTTCTTGATTCCAAATACTAAAGCCATTATCGATATAGGCGGTCAGGACAGTAAAGCCATAGGTGTTAACGAAGATGGGACTGTTGATGATTTTGTCATGAACGACAAGTGTGCCGCAGGGACAGGAAGGTTCCTTGAGGTTATGGCCGAAGTTCTCGGTATGAAATTGGAAGAAATAGGTGATATATCGTTGACAAGTAAAGACCCCTGTTCGATAAGCAGCACTTGCACTATATTCGCCGAATCCGAGATGGTTTCCCTAAGAGCCGAGGGGAGAACGAGGGAAGATCTGATTGCAGGAATCCACAAAGCCGTGGCACAAAGGACATTTGTGATGGCGAGGAAGATCAACTTTCGGAAAGAGGCGATCTTTACAGGGGGTGTGGCAAAAAATGCCGGTATGGTAAAGGCCATGGAAGATGTTATCGGTTTCAAAATGATGGTTCCTGAGGAGCCCCAGATCATCGGGGCATTGGGCGCTGCATTGTTCGCTGCAGAAGTTGTTAAGAGCGGCCGCGGACGTGCCTCTAAGAATTAGAGACACGGATTGCGAAAGAGTCAACGGTTAGGGACGAGGCCGAAATAACTTCCTCAAGTTGGCGCTCAGATTTAGGTTATATTTATTCGATCTGAAAACGCAAAACCGCAGGAATAGTCGGGCCTATTTCGAGGATTTTGTGTTTGAAGATCGGGCAAAGATGGCTTGAAGATGAGACGCACAGGTGGGGTAGTTAACCCGGCCTTGTCTCCTAAAGAAGGGAGGGGCCTATTATGAGTTCAGAAGGTGTCGTCACTGCGAAAAAAGAGAGTGCATTAGACGAATTGATAAACATGCCACTACGTGGAGAAAATCCTTAGGCTCTATATGGATTCCAGGTTGGCACTGTAAATCCTCAGTTAAGTCCCGAAATTCACCAAAAGCCAGAAATATTGGTGACCAACCTGAAACACATAAAGAGCCTACACTTTTTAAGGATGCATACCACAAGAAACAATTTCCTGGGCGATGTAAATCGTCCCTAATATGCACTTAAATTTTGGTTCAGGTGTCAGTGTTCAGGTTTCAGATCTTTTTTTCTCGCTCCTGACACCTGAAACCTGTAGTAATGCAAATAAAGTGTAAACTTTGTGGATTTATTTTATTCTAACATCCTAAGACACTATTAGACTTTCCCGATGATTCCCCGAGTGTCTTGGAGATGAAAAGCATACTCAAAAGGCTGGAATTGATATGAAACGGATGGTGAATAACCAGTCCTCACCAAAATCTATACTGGAAGAAAAATAGAAACAATCACTAAGGAGGTGTTAAGATGGCTTCTGAAACTTACGAGAACATTGAACTCAGGAAGAGCGATCAGGTATCGGAACTCTTAGAGTCGAGGAGGGTACTGGATGATGAGGTAAAGATGGTGATCCACAATGCTGAAGAAAAGGGGGAGAAACTGTACGAACAGGAGTCCGGAATGTTCCTGGCAAAGCTAAGGATTGCTAATGTAACGTTTTATGTGAAATATTCATCTTCAGTAAAAAATGAGTATGAAGTGCATACAGCTTATTCCCATAGGGCGGAACTGGCGGAGGGGTGAAAATGGAAGAATGGTACTGCTTTCAGTGTAAAGAGAAGATGGTAGAAAAGGATGTAGAGACCCGTTATTTGCAGATACTTCAGTATGTTCCCGGGCTGAAGTGCCCCAAGTGCGGAGTGCCGTATTTGACGGAGGAGATTGCGGTAGAGACGGTAACTAAAGGAGAAGAAACAATAGATGCGAAAATGGGGTAAACACTTTCCAGTCAAGTCATATGTATGGTGAGCGCTATGTTTCGACAGACTGTTAAGGAAATGAAGGAATTTACGACAAGGGTGTATGAGTCTAGCCTTATTGATGATGTCCTGGGTGACACGTTTCGCCCCGGTGGGATAGAGCTTACAGCAAGGTTGGCCGAGGTTGCGGGCTTGTGCGATGACTATCTTGTCCTTGAGATTGCATGCGGCAAAGGAGCGACTTCTTCCTTTCTGTCTCAAGAATATGGCTGCCGGGTGGTAGGCATAGATCTTTCTGCCCAATTGGTCTCACTCGCTCGAAAGAGGGTTGAAGTCGAAAATCTATCGAACAAGGTCGACTTTCTGCTCGGCGATGGTGAAGAATTACCCTTTAAAGATTCAACATTTGATGTGGTGATGAGTGAGTGTTCTTTCTCACTTTTACCAAACAAGGATGCCGCCTCTATCGAAATTGAACGTGTTACGAAACCTGGGGGAAGGCTGGTCATCTCGGATGTCACAGTCCGCGGTCAGATAAGCGAGCGGCTGAAGAATCAAGTAACATTTTCATCGTGTATTTCCGGCGCAGAATCGATCGATGGCTACATCAAGCTTTTTGAGAAAGTCGGTTTTATTGACGCACATGTAGAAGATCACTCGGAGGAAATGAAGAGGCTGGCCTACCAGATATTGGTCAGTTTTGGTTCGTTTGAGATGTTTGAAAGACAGGTTAATGAAGCCTCGGGCCAGCCTTCAAGAGGCTGTTGTGAAGGAAAGTGTGGAGATGTATGGCAGGGTCTCTTCAAGGAAGCCAAGGTTGGTTATGCCTTGGTCTCGTTTGTTAAGCCAGGTTAGGGACGAGGGCGAAATAATTCTAAGCTCCAACTTGAGGAAGTTATATCGGCCTAATCCCTTTGTGTGAGAAGTTGTGAGCTGTGAAGTTACACAAAACCAGAGTATTAAAGTTTCTCTGATAATTCAGTCAACAGGATTGTGTAAAACTGCCCAACTGCACCGGTCGAAAAATTGTCTGTACAGACCCATGTAGGATTTTGCAGAACAGTTTAGTGTGCCTTTGTGGCCAACAACATCGGGGTTCATTTGAATGAGAGAGCTTTTGGGAGATACTGTTAGTTTGTGTCCTGTCTGTCTGGCTAGGATACCGGCGGTAAGAGCCATACAGGACAACGATGTCTTTCTTGAGAAGACATGCCCTGAACATGGCGCCTTCAAGGTACTTATCTGGCGGGATGCTGAACTCTATAAGAAATGGGGGAAGGGAGAAGATACGGCCCACCCTGAAAAGAGATTTTCCGCAACGAATAAAGGTTGCCCGTATGACTGCGGACTTTGTCCAAACCACAAGGCGGAGACGTGCACTGTTCTTATGGAGGTTACCAAGAGCTGTGACATCAAATGCCCGGTTTGCTTTGCAAGCTCCGGGAAAGATCTGGGTGGACCCGGCATTGACGCGATCAGGGGCATGTATCAGACTGTTCTGGAGGCCGGAGGTCCTTACCCTATTCAACTGAGTGGCGGAGAGCCCACAATAAGGGATGACCTTCCGGATGTGGTGGCCGCAGGCAAGGAAATGGGGTTCTATCACATTCAAATAAATACTCATGGTCTGAGGTTAGCAAGGGAAAAGCGATACTTGGAGCAACTGAAGGACAGTGGTGTTGATTTAATCTATCTCCAGTTCGATGGTGTATCGGATGATGTATATCGTGCCATAAGGGGGGCGGACCTATTTGATCTCAAAGTTCAAGCCATCAAGAACTGTCTCGATCTCAGGATAGGGGTGACCTTGGTGCCAACCCTAATCCCAGGCATAAATGATCACCAAATAGGCGATATTGTGGCATTTGCTAAGGAGTGGATACCTGCTGTGAAGAGTGTTCATTTTCAACCGGTGAGTTATTTCGGGAGGTATCCCCAGACGCCGGAAGACAAAGACAGGATAACTATACCGGATGTATTACATGCCCTGGAGGTCCAAACAGGGGGTGAAGTGAAGGCACGCGACTTCATACCTCGGAGACGTAAGGACTCCCATTGTGGCTTTTCAGGATTTTTTGTATTTACCGAAGATGACAGATTACAGGCCACAGTTGGTTTTGAACAGAGAAGAGACACTGCGAGTGATTCTGGTTGCATCAAGGAATCTCCGGCCGAGCATGTACGGAAGTTTATAAGCGAACGGGGAAGATTCATCGAAAAAGATGTGACTTGCTGCAAGAGGGAAAAGAGCTCATGGGAAAATTTTTTCGCGAGGGCAGAAACCCACTACCTCTCCATATCGG
This sequence comes from Deltaproteobacteria bacterium, assembly GCA_030643245.1. Classification (GTDB taxonomy): domain Bacteria; phylum Desulfobacterota; class UBA8473; order UBA8473; family UBA8473; genus JAUXHQ01. The sequence goes on along the minus strand of DAOWME010000023.1, from coordinate 3,313 downwards.
GAATGCCGTTCCAGGATGTATGGACCGTTGATCTGGAAAGGTTAGAGGGTTGCTGTATACACGTGGTCACACCTCATAGGAGACTGATTCCCTTTTGTTCTTATTATCTTACTGATATTAACGGAGAACGGATCGATCGCGATAAGTTCTAAGAGCAGAAATATTGAAAATCAAGTGCCGATAACCATGGAAAGGCCTTGTTGTATGAGTCTCAGGATTTATAAAGAAATTTCTATCTGAGCTGGGATGGTTAATAAGGGGCGAGGAGGAGGAAAAGAGTGTTCTTGGAGGAGTGGGTACACGATAGGATTAATGCAGATGGGGAGTTTGGTCAGTATATTGAAAATGGGACTCTTGACAAGGGTACGAGGAAGGCTGTCGAGGCATTTCAATTATTCAGATTAAAGAAGATCTTAACCTATGCCTATGAAAATTCTACATTTTACAAGAATGTATTTGATTTAAAGGATTTCAATGCTGAGGAGATAAAATCCCTCGATGACTTGGCCCGCCTTCCATTGACCCGAGGAGAGGACATAAGAGAAGGCCCGTATCGTTTCGCCTGTGTTCCTCTTGGAGATATTGCCAGGGTATTTTCCTTTGCTACCTCTGGCAGTACAGGTGCTCCCAAAAAGGTCTTTTTCAACGAGGAAGACATAGAGACAACAACTGATACGATGGCAGGCATTATGAAAACGGCTATTACTTGTGCGGGGATAGATGCGACCGGATCGGTGGTATATATATTGATGCCAAACGGGTCCCCAATGAGTCAGGCAGGGTTAATTGGAAGAGGGGTTGAAAAGATGGGGGGAAATCCTGTTATCGGTGATATCAAGTCCGATAGCGAATCACAGATAGCTGTAATTGAAGATGCCCGTCCCGTCATGATAATGGCATCGGCCTTCCGTATGCACAGACTCACCCAGGAGGCGAGAGAATCCCATGACCTCAGGGAAATGGGGACGAAAGTCCTCTTTGTTACATCAGAATACCTTTCCAATCCCATGAGAAGGAATCTTGAGGGCTTTTGGGGTGGGGAGGTTTATCACCATTACGGAATGACAGAGACTGGGTTGGCTGCAGCAATAGAATGCCAGTTTCACAATGGTTTTCATTTTGATGAAACCAATTTCCTCTTCGAGGTTGTGAATCCGGAGACTGGAGAGGTGTTGAAGGATGGTAAAGAAGGGGAGATTGTCTTCACTGCCTTACAAAGAGAGGGCATGTCACTTATTCGATATAGAACAGGGGATATGGGATCTATGACTCATGAACCCTGTGAATGTGGAGCTTTTACCCTCGCCAGGATAAATAGGATAACAAAGAGGGTGAAGGCAATCGTCAGGGTTGGGAAAGGGGATGAGATCTACCCCTCCATGTTTGACGACGTAATGTATCATTTTCCGGGGATCGTCGATTACAAGTTGACGATTGCAGATGACAGCGGTGGTGATGCCATCACTGTTGATGCAGAGGTAATAGAGGAGTCTGATACGCTTGAGCAAGAAGTAACTAAATCCCTAGTTGAAATCCCTCTAATCTCGAAAAATATAAAGGCTGGGTATCTTACTCACCCTGAGGTGAAGTTCCTGGGCAAGAAATCCCTGACACGCCAGGGGAGAGCCAAGAGGTTCATAATAGACAATCGTTCTGATAAACGGGGTAGGAACTAGCTGAATTCTCTGATAATGCAGGGTTTTTCAATACGACTTCTTCAGATCAATTCGCTCTCTCCTTGAACGGGGTGAGCGAATTGCGGATGGGTACTATCCAAGCCCAATTGGTACGAAGCCCTTTAGCTCTGCTTTTCCAAGAGGAGGTTCTTAAACTTAGTCTGGTTTTCCCGTATGTCCGATGGTTTCAAAGCTGAACAGCGTTTATCCTCATCCCACCGGGGATTAAAGACCAGGTCAAGGATATGCAAAGACGGCTTGCCCAACATGGCAAAGGCCCCCCTACACGAGGCACAATAGGAAAGCATGTCGGTTGAGGCTTCCTTTACCCGCCGTTCAATTACTTTTTGAGCAAGAAAAAAGTTGATGAAGGGAACCATGCCTCCCATCCCACAGCAACGAGTCTCATCGCGGGAATATTCCATCTCCTCTATCTCATATCCCATTTCCCTCACTATTTCCCTCACGCTGTCATGGATGTTTTTTTCCCACCTGCTTTTACAAGAATCATGAAGGGAAAAGGTTTTTGTGGAGGATGTTTTCGCCTCTTCAGGGATCCCCTCTTCAGCTATCACTTCATAGATAGATCTTATCTCGAGGTGAAGGGCATTATGCTTGATGATATGGTAACAATCAGGGCAGGCGACAATTAACTCTTGAGCCCCCAACCGGTTCATTTCTGATTCAACCCCTTTCAATATCTTCATAAATCCGGATTTATCTCCCAGGAAGTAAGTAGGGGCGCCACAGCAATTCAAGATAATACCGGTGCCGGGAAGCTTTTCTTGTAGATATTTATACGACTTGAAGGCCAAAGAGGGGGAATATCCTGGTAAGTTACATCCGGGAAAGAAGGCTCGTTTACATGTATCGGTCCTGAGATCAGGTTGAGCCAACGCAAAGAGGTCAGATGTAACCCACTCTTGGTCACTTATTATTGTTTGATGGGGCGGAAGGGGGGCTACCCCTTCATCTACCAGCTGCCTACGCGCCTCCCAACACATATCCCCCATGTTCAAGTCTTCGGGACATACCTCCTCGCACAGATCACAAAGGTTGCATGAATAAGGAATAACCGGGTTTTTCTTAAGCGATTCGATCTCAAATTTCTCAGCTATCTCCCCACCATCTTTACAAACCGAAGCGAGAAATTCACATTCATCTAAACAGATTCCACATCCAATGCAGCTATCAATTGAGACTTTTCCTGTCGTCTTCATGGAATTTTCAACTCCTCTCTTCAAAACAGACAAATAGGGCAGCATACGGTGCCCCTCACCTATACCCTAGGATTCTTCCGGCATCATAGCCACCATCCTTTTTGCTGACTAGTCCCCATTCACAGATGAAACTTCAATAGAAATGTAAGCTGCCAATTTTAGGCTGTTTTTTTATAATTATGATATTATAATATTAATTTTTTCATGTCAACAATTTTATCAGCAATTCTATTGGTTAACCCTTCGATGATAAAGGTATTTTTGCTATCGGTGATTGCTTAGGGACGGGGACGAAATAACTTCCTCAAGTTGGCGCTCAGATTTAGGTTAGATTTGTTCGATCTGAAAACGCAAAACCGCAGGAATAGTAGAACTATTTTGAGGATTTTGTGTTTGAAGATCGGGCAAAGATGGCCT
>DAOWME010000191.1 GCA_030643245.1 Deltaproteobacteria bacterium | reverse complement strand
TTTAGGTTAGATTTGTTCGATCTGAAAACGCAAAACCGCAGGAATAGTCGATCTATTTTGAGGATTTTGTGTTTGAAGATCGGGCAAAGATGGCCTGAAGATGAGATGCACAAATGGGGAAGTTATTTCGTCCCCGTCCCTAAGCTACTTTTTCGTATATGTGAAGGATACCGAATTATGTCCCATTAATTGCATAAGTTTACAATTTAGGAGGTTCACATGTTTACGGATGATACTTTGAAAGAAGCGCAACGTGATACGAATGAATGGGAGAAAAAGGTCAAGGCAATATATGAAAAGAAGATGGGTTACAAATTGGAGGAGTTTAAGACCAGCTCAGGTATTCCCGTGAAGTACGCCTATGGTCCGCAAGACATTGAGGACAGTGAAGGAGGGCAGGGCATGCCGGGTACCTTTCCGTTTACCAGGGGTCTCTATCCCCTTACCTACCAATATACCCCCTGGATGACCCAGATGCTTCACGGTTATGGCCTGCCGGATCATACCCGGGAAAGGATGGACAAGCTGGTTAAGGAGGGAATGGGGGGTGACAGAGGGGTGATACCCTTTAACGTAGAGTGCGATCTTGCCACCGCCCATGGCTATGATCCCGACGATCCCTTAGTTAAAGGCGCCGTGGGGGTATCCGGTGTGACCGTTTCAAAGATGGAAGATCTGGGGATTATGTTTGACGGTTTTGATTTGAAGCGGACAAGGGTCGTGCTCACCACCAAAGGGATAAACGACTTGGCCATTCTGGCAATGTACATAGTCTATGGAAAGAAGGGGGGATATGAACCCACTCAGTTGATGGGACAGAGCCAGAACAGAACAAAGAACAGTTTTATTACATCTAATGTGAGAGGGTTTCTGCCGGAGAACCAGTTGAAATTGCAGATGGAGTTAATAAAGTACGCGACCCTTAACATGCCAAGGTGGAATCATACCAACCTTTGCGGGTACAACTTGAGGGAGACGGGCATAACCGCAGTGCAGGAGGTTGCCTTTACGCTTGCGGAGACCATAGAGTTAACGGAGGCAGGGATAAAAGCGGGTCTTAACCCCGATGATTTTGTTCCGCGTTTCAGCACGCAACTGGCGATCGGGATAGACTTCTTTGAGGAAATAGCAAAATTCCGCGCTTTTAGAAAATTGTGGGCAAAGGTGATGAAGGAAAGATTCGGCTGCAAGAAGGAACAGTCTGCCATGCTGCGCGTCCACGGGCATACGGCCGGCTCATCGCTGACCGCCCAGCAACCGCTGAATAATATCATACGCACGACCCTGGAAGTGCTCAGTGCGGCCTTCGGAGGGGTCCAGTCGATGCATACTGCCTCTTATGACGAAGCCATTACATTGCCTTCCGAAGAGGCGGTTACCACTTCTTTAAGACTTAACCAGATAATCCAGCATGAATCAGGGATTACGCGCGTCAGCGATCCCCTGGGAGGATCTTATTTTGTGGAATACTTGACCAATGAAATGGAGAAAAAGGTCCAGGAAGTGATCGACGAAATAGAGACGCGAGGCGGATTTACCAAATGTATGACAACCGGATGGTTCAAGGAACAGATCGAGCGGGAGGCCTATGACTGGAGGGAAAAGGTAAATAAAGGGGAAATATCCGTCATCGGCTTGAATAAGTTTAAAGCGGAAGAGAAGTTCGAAGTGCCGACCTTCACACTTGACCAGGAGAACATAGAGAAGATAGCTATTGAGAGGATTAAGAAATGGAAAGCAAACAGGGATAATGCACTGGTCAAGTCTGTCCTGTCGAAAGTCAGAGACCGGGCAAAAGAGTTCGAAACGCTAGAGCAAACGGGGATTTTAATGCCTGCGGTGCTCGAGGCCATGGAAGCCAAGTGCACAATAGGCGAGGTGACAGGGGCGCTCTTTGAAGTCCTGGGATGTGTTTACCCGCAGTAGTGATGAGAAGGAGGATCTTCATGAATAAATTAAAAGTGCTGATGACGCGGTCACATTTGGAAGCACATGATCGAGGGATAAAATATACTTCAAGGAAGCTCGTTGAAGCCGGTGTTGAGGTTGTTTATGCGCCATTCAGGGAAATAGATGATATATACAAGACGGCCGTGGAAGAAGATGTGGGTATGATCGGTATTAGTTGTTCGGCAACCAGTTCGGTGTATATCATTTCAGTATTGATGAAACTGTTGGAAGAAAACAAAATGGATTTGCCTGTTATAGTAGGGGGTGTCATACCATCCGTAGATGTTATAAAGCTTAGAAAGATGCGGGTAAAGGAGGTTTTTGGGCCGGGTTCGGACCCAAATGCCATTGTGGAGTATGTTAAAGAGGCCTTATCGTAAATTCCTTCCTTCCAAGAGAAGAATATTTTTTGTTCCATACCACGTTTTCCAGTCTGTTAATTCAGTGACAGGCGGGGCCGCTAGCGGCCCCGCCTGTCAATCGCCGGAGCAAAGATCGGCATAATGCCGATGTCGCTTCCAACTCCCCGCCACCATACCGATTTTGCTCACCTCACTTCCTTCAGAAATTTTGAAACTCATTTAATTTTGATGAATTCGTAAAAAGTCGGAAATCCCCATTTTTTGTCATTCCGGCGAAAGCCGGAATCCAGTCTTCTCAATCAGTTACAGAGGTCCTGGACTCCGGTTTTCACGGGAGTGATGACTTTTTACGAGACCGTCAATTTTTATTGACAAATATTTTTTAACTTTGTATATGTTTAGAACATAGAACCAATTTTGACCAAAAGTCTAAATATGCTTCCGGGACCTTGAGAAATAAGGTTGACATGCTTGGTAGACAAAGCGTAAAGCGTGCAATCAAGCTTTAAGTTTCCAAATTTCTGGAGTATAGAGGAGGAGAGAAGATGGCGACAACAGGTACGGAAAAGACTAAGGACATGAAAGACCTCGAAGAGGAGCAGCAATGGTGGTGGGTGGCGGAGAAGACCCGTTCCCAGCGCCTCGACTATTTGCGAAAGGCTGTGTGGAAGAAAGGAGCACTCGGGGGAATATATGCCCCCGGCATAAAAATAGACCTGTCCTTTCCCCAGCTTTTCACAGAGGCCTGGAAGGATGGCGAGGGAGAACCGATTATGCTCCGGAAGGCCCGCGCCCTGGCCAATGTGCTGGAAAATACCCCCATCTTTATTACAGACCAAGCTCAGCTTGTCGGTTACGTGGGCCATGCCCCCCATGAACTGATATGGCACTGGCAGACGGCGAGCATGATAAACGAGGAGGTATACAACGAGCCGGGGATCATCCCTGACCCCGAAGAGGATTCTCTTAAGATCCTTGCTGAATTGAATGATTACTGGGGCGGCCGGACAGCGGTAGACAACCTTGTCAAAGCGATGGACCCCGAGGATGCGGTGAAATATATGAGCGGCGCTATCGGGTGGGGGCTACCTTCGTCCGGACTTGGTTATTCCACAAAGGACTTCAATTATATCTTTCGGGGTTTTGATGCCATACTCGACGAAATTGACCGTAGGATGGAGGAGACGGAGGAGAAACTCCAGGGGAATCCATCTCCCGACCTGCTCCCCCTGTACGAAAAGCTCCCCCGGTGGGAGGCCATGCAGATCGTGCTGGAGGCCGCTATCAGCTATGCGGGCCGTTATGCGAGACTTGCCCGTATCATAGCGGAGAATTTTGAGACGGACACGAAGCGCAAAGAGGAACTGATGCATATGGCCGAGGTTTGCGAGCGTGTTCCAGCACAACCCCCGAGAAACCTCCATGAGTCTCTCCAGTTCGATCATTTCATCCAGATCCTGGTGAGATACGAAACCTTTGAAGGGGCGATGCCCCACCGTCCCGACTATGTTCACGGGTCTTATTACGACAAGGATGTTACTGAGGATAAGAGACTGACAAAGGAAGATGCCATCGATCTTCTGGGTGAACACATGATACGTACGTGTGAGATCGGCATCTTTGGACCGCGATGGGGCAGGGAAGGGGTACAGGGGATCACCGGCACGTGGGTCTGGACTCTCGGCGGGGTCAACCCGGACGGATCGGATGCCTGCAATGCTTTGACAATCGCTTATATGCAGGCTGCACGGCAAGTGCGCGTTGCCAACCCCACGTTCGGTTTCAGGTGCCATCCGCAGGTCAGGGACGAGGTCATGCGGGAATGTTTTGAGTGTATTAGACAGGGTCTCGGCTATCCTTCCATGCGGAACGATTCGGTTTTGATCCCCAATGCCATGTACTGGCACGGACATCCCCTCGAGGAGGCGAGACAGTGGGTCCACCAGGCATGCATGTCGCCCTGCCCTCCGACAAAATACGGGTGTCAGCCTTTCAGGATGGCGTCAGCAACCGCCAATTGCGCCAAGTTTGTTGAATATGCGCTCCACAACGGATATGACCCGGTCGTGAACATGCAAATTGGACTGAAGACCGGCGATCCATGTGAATTTAAAGACTTCGATGAGTTTTTCCGGGCCTGGGTCAAACAGATGGAGTATATCATTGCACTCCTTGTACGTTCGGTTAATCTGGGGAGGGCTAGAGACCCGGAGTTTTTTTCAAGGCCGATGCTGTCCGCCATTTACGAACGCGCTGTGGAGACCGGAACAGATGCCTGCGATATAAACAACGGGGAACGCGGCAATGCCTGGGTGACAGGCTTCACGTGGGTGGAGAATGCAGACAGCCTGACAGCGGTGAAGAAGCTTGTTTTTGAAGAGAAAAAATATTCCATGAAGCAGTTAATAGAGGCCCTCAGTGCCAATTGGGAAGGGTACGAAGAGATGAGGCTCGACTTCGTTAGAAACTCGCCCAAGTGGGGCAATGATGACGATTACGTGGATGCGATGATGGTACGTTGCCTTCGAGAGGTGGCCCGTTACTCAAAAGAGATTCAGTGTACCTCGGGGAACAACTGGCCGCTTCTCCCTGAAAACGTATCGGGCAATATCCATTATGCCAATGTTGTCGGCGCTTTGCCCAGCGGCCGGAGGCTGGGGGATGCCCTTTACGACGGCGGTATATCTCCGGGACCCGGCCTCGACAAAAAGGGGCCCACGGCTGTTCTCAAGTCGTGCGCAAAAATCGACCACGTAAGTGACGGAAGGGCCTTCCTGTTGAATCAGAGGCTTTCCCCGAGCCAGCTGTCCGGAGAAAAGGGCTATCAGTTATGGAAGGCCTACATGAAGACCTGGGCAGACCTGGGTCTTGACCACGTTCAGTTCAACATGGTCGATGATAACACTTTGAAGGCCGCACAGAAGGACCCTGAGAAGTATCAGGAGGTGATCGTCCGGGTGGCCGGTTACAGCGCGCATTTTGTGGATATCAGCCGCAAGACCCAGGACAATATTATCCAGAGGACCGTTCAGGGATTGGGTTGATTTTGTGGAAGATCGAGGTTGATCTGATAGTTATGGAATTCTTGCGAGAAAGGAGAAGACAAATAAGTCGAATCAGGTTTTTAATTGCAGTTGCGCCTTTAGTCGTGGCTTTTTTCACATAATATATAATGAGAAGGTTAAACATGCAAGTGTCTACCACCACGGTGGACCTATCTTTGGCCATCAATTTTCTGCAGAGTTTGACAACCCAAAGATCAATCCGCGAATGTTTACTTTAGAGAGGTTGCGTATGTGGTCCAAGTAGAGGTAAGGATTTGGTTCCCCTTTGCAGGGGGGGGTGGCTAGACCATCGAATAAAGATTGTCGCTGAAGGACAACCTTTGCCCTCCTTTGGCGTTGAATCGAAGACACAGTGATATGGTGCAAACTTACCGCCTGAGGAAGATATTTTTCTATTGACATAGGGGTACCCTTGGCGTATTGTTTTTTTGGTCTGTGTCTGTCCATAAATGGAGTCTTTCATTAAGGGACGGGGCCGAAATAACTTCCTCAAGTTGGCGCTCAGATTTAGGTTAG
>DAOWME010000293.1 GCA_030643245.1 Deltaproteobacteria bacterium | reverse complement strand
AGTCGAACTATTTTGAGGATTTTGTGTTTGAAGATCGGGCAAAGATGGCCTGAAGATGAGATGCACAAATGGGGAAGTTATTTCGTCCCCGTCCCTAAGCTACAAATGGCTTAAGGCCATAATTCAAATGAGTTTCAAAATTTCTGCTTTTACAATTCTAAGTGACCGTCAAGTGAACCTACTAAAATAAAAGACCTTGAGACGGATGTCAATAAAATAGTGAGTGTACAGTCAAAACTGGTAAGACTAGTGCCCTTTCTTCTCAAAAGCCCATTTATGGATGGGCGCAAATTAACCAAGACCCTAAACCGTCCTCTGGAGAATACTGTCCTGGGTCTTACTGCTGATATCCATAAAATGGGCGCTGTAACCGGCAACCCGAACTATAACCTCCTGGTACTGCTCAGGATCACGCTGGGCCGCCCGCAAGGTAGCGTCATCCACCATGTTGAACTGCACATGGTCCATGCCAATGTCTGCCCAGGTCTTCATGTTCGAAGGAATGAATTCCGGACGAAATGAAAAAGGGGGGCAGTGGATGCCCCCCCCAAATATATCATCTTCATCAGGCAAACCATAGCCGGAGACTATGACTTCCCTATTTTACCGATCGTTTCAGTAACACTTTCGACTATCACTGCAAGCGGAGTGGCAGGACCATGGAGACCCGCGACTCCCATTTCCTCCAGCTTCGGTCTGATACCATCAGTGATGGCGGTTCCACCACCAAATACGCAGATGTCCTCCACACCCTTCTTCTTGAGTTCTTCGAGCACCCCGTTGAAGATGGGTACCGGCTGACCATCGAGCATACTTATGGCAATGGCGTTCACATCTTCTTCCACTGCGGCTGCGGCAATATTATCCGCAGTCTGCCATAGGCCACTGTAGATTACCTCCATCCCGGCATCCTTGAATGCCTTACACAGGAGGAGGGCCCCTCTGTCATGTATATCCAATCCTGGTTTCGCCACAAGGATTCGCATCTTCCGTTCGATTGTATCTGTCATAATTACGCCCCCTCCCCAAAAGGATTATCAACCATATCAAAAGGATCATAGGGTAAGTCGTTTGCCTGGCGGATCGTACCCAACACCTCGGCCAATGTCGCCCCCGCCTTAACTGTTTCAATTGTTGCCGTCATCAGATTATCCCCCTTGACCGCCACTTGGTGTAATGCCTTCAGACTTTCCCTGACCAACGATAGGTCTCGTGTCTGTTTGAATTCCTTCAGCGAATCGAGGTATTCCTCTCCTGACACATCATCGATCCAGGCATCCCTGTCAATATCAACCGGCACCCACTCCTCCTCGGGCAACTCGAGTTCATTGACCCCCACCAACAGCCTCTTCTTTTCTTCAACTTCCATATCGCGCGCTACTTTCGCCTTGTTTACTTCATCGATCGCCCAGCCGTTTTCGATTGCCGCCGTCATCCCGCCCATGTCTTCGATTTTCTGGAGGTATTCATAGGCCCCCTCTTGTATCTTGCGGGTAAGGTTCTCTATGTAGTAGGAACCGCCCAGCGGGTCGGAGGTATTGCAGCAGTGGCTGAAATGCCTGTAGCGTCGTTAGTCCTGAAAGCCCGGCAAATCGGTGGGAGTACTCACAGCCGACTTTGCTTTGATCAGCCGAATCGCCGTATACGGACCCGTACGTACGGTGGTGTGGGAGGGGGGAGCTGTGAGGCTCCTCCCTATCCCGATGGGCCGTTGCTCTTAAATGCATTATTTTGAGGTTAAAAATCCGGCATCCTTCATATATCGGTTTACACTTTTGAAATTATGTCTGCTTCAACGGTGGTCAAATTTTAACCCGTGCAGAACTCGCATCTAAGTGAGCATAAAGATGAGATGCACAAATGGGGAAGTTATTTCAGCCTCGTCCCTTACTCAGATTCCTCCCTCT
>DAOWME010000019.1 GCA_030643245.1 Deltaproteobacteria bacterium | reverse complement strand
TTAGGAAAAACTGATTAAGGGTCAAGGTTTCCATCCTTGTTTTTTAACAGAAAATCGACCATCGCCTGGCACAATGGGGAGGCCATTCTCCTTCTGTCTCTGATCAAATAGAACATACGGGTCATGGGCAGACCTTTCACTTTAAGCGTCTTAAGTATTCCGGCTTTCAGTTCGGTATCGAGTGCCCTTGAAGATAGGATGGATACGCCGAGACCTGCCTTTATGCCTTCTTTAACCGCCGTGGAGGTGCCAAGCGTTGCCACTACACGGAGGAAATCGGTCCCCTTTGATCCGGGGACCTTGAGATAATCCGACATGATTCTTAACGTCCCGGAGCCGGCTTCCCTCAATATGAAGGGCTCCTGAGAAAGCTCCTCGATGGTGACCTCACCCTTCGTTGCCCAGGGGTGCCGGGCAGGGACGGCCAGGACCAGTTCATCGTTCCATAGCTCATGGCATATAAGGTTCCTTTGGGAAACCATAGACCCTACCACACCGAGATCAAAATCTCCCTCCAGGATACGGCCCTCTATTTCTCTCGTATCCGCAATGGTCAGCGTAACCGATATGAAAGGATATTTTTCGTTAAAACGTCCAATGACTTTCGGAAGGATGTATTCCCCGGGGATGGTGCTGCAACCGGTGTTAATCACCCCGCGTTTTACACCAAGGAAATCCTCCATTTCCAGGACAGCCGTCCTTTTCATGTGGAGCAGCAGGGTTGCGTGCTTGTAGAGCAATTTCCCGGCTTTGGTTGGAACGACCCGTCTGCCCAGACGATCGAGGAGCCTGGTACCGATCATGCTTTCAAGTGTAGCTATCCTTTCGCTGACTGAAGCCTGGACCAGAGAGACCGCATCAGCAGCTTTGGAAAAGCTATTCAGTTCAACCACCTTCATAAAAATCTCCAGCTGACGCAGGTCAAAATCTATGGATGATACCTGGCGCTCAATTTTTTTTTTCATTGCCTCACCATGGAATATGTGATCAATGGAATCGCTGGTCAATTAACATGATCAATGGATCTGCCTGGAAATCGGCACCTCCTCGGCCGGCGGAGAGGAGCCGGGCTAAAGGGGGCAAACCTCCAGGTACAATAACGAGACGATTTATGTTGAACTGTTAATATAAGTATTACACCACAATCGTCGGTTGATTGCAAATAGATAGTGCCCATCCATAAATGGAGTCTTCAACAAGAAAGGCATTAACCAAGTTTCTATCCGGAAAGGAGCATCCTTTAAATATATAAAATCTTGAAGTGAACACCGATAAGCCGTATACTCGGTTCAAAGAGCACAAGCGGAAATATCCTCCGGGTCAAAGGAAAAGAAGAAAGGGAAGTGGACCAAATATGAATAATATGATGCGATGGCTCAAAAGACAGTTGGATGAGATCTGCTGTCCAAACCTTGACTGGGTTCAGATTGAGGTAACGACTCATTGCAACGCATCTTGTATATATTGTCCCCACACCGTGATGAAAGACCGTTGGGCAAATATGCACATGTCTCTAGAGCTTTTTTGTAAATTGACCCCGTTTCTCAGGAATACGAAGATGATCTATCTCCAGGGCTGGGGGGAACCACTTCTCTGCGAGGACATCTTTGGGATGATACGAATCTGCAAAGACCAGGGGAAAGTAGTGGGATTTACCACAAACGGGATGCTTCTCACCGAAGAGACGATACTAAAATTGATCGATTTGGAAGTCGACATTTTAGGGGTCAGCCTTGCCGGCACCACCGCAACAACCCATAATAAAATCCGCAAGGGGACCGACTTTGATACTGTGATCTCCAGTCTGAAACTCCTTCACAGGATTAAGTTGGAGAGCAGGAGAGAGTGCCCGGCGGTACATCTAGCCTATCTTATGCTCAAATTAAATTTTCATGAACTTAACGGGATTGTCTCCCTTGCAAAGGGGATGGGGGCACAACAGATAGTGGCCGGCAACCTGAACTTGATACTTAACCCGAAACTCTGCACTGAGGCCATCTTCAATGATAGGGAGCACGCAGACCAATATCGCACCACGCTTGAGGAAATCATAGACAGGGCAGCGAATGAGAACATCATTTTTCACTATCACGGCCCTAGCCTCAATGATGCATCTATGCGCTGCAGCGAGAATGTTCATTGCGCCTGTGTAATTAATGTTGAGGGCGAAGTCTCCCCATGTGTTTTTACCACACAGACTCTCTGCAAAGACCCTGAACTCAGTAAAGGTCAATCCACCCATTATATCTTTGAAGGTCAACTTTTTCCACTAGAAGTGTTGTCCTTTGGTAACATACGTGATGAGAGCCTGACCCGGATATGGAAGAAAAGGGAGTACACCCGATTTAGGGATCTCTTCGACCCTGAGGTAGTTGTAAAAACAGAGCAGATAATGTCAGAAATGCCTCGATGCTGCGTGAAATGTTATAAAAGGTTGGGCGCATGAAAAAATAAAAGCGGCGCTATTGAGGTTGAGAAATGCTGGGTTGTTCTATGACATCTACATCGTCAGGTATTTTAAAGATAAACATTGAATCCTGTAATCCTCGATTTATCTTATGGTTTTTAAACCGAATCCGAATGAGGTTGCCATAGAAATCATGAAAATAGGTTTCAACCACCAGAAAACTATCCTTGTCGATCAAGAGAAAGAGCTCTTCAATATTGGACTGTTGTTCTCTGGGGATCAGCCTCAACACGTAACTGTTCCCGTCATCTTCATCAGTAGGCTCTCCCAGACGGACATGAAAATCTCTCTTCAAGTCCCCCATTCCCGAAAGAAAGAAGGCGGAAGTGTTAGACTGATAAACCTCTGAAAAATTACTTACTACAACCTGCCTGTCCTCGTAGATATACATCCAAAGGGTCTCTCCATCGGTCACAATCTCCTGTTTCGTAGGCGTATTATAATCCCACCGCAGCTTCCCCGGATTCTTGAAATATATTTCCCCTGTTGCTGTTTGAGTCTTGTCAAGTGACTTCAATGTGGACTCTTGGGTAAAGTCGGCCTTGAGGTCCTTTGTCCTTTGATACACATCCTGAACCTTAGCGACAATCTCTTCAAGAGGGATACCCAAGCATGGCCCGGGCAAAAAGGTCAAGAGAACGAAAACCAGCGCAAAAAGCGGGACAAGACCAATATTTCTCATTGTTCTCCCATGAAACATCTCGTTTATAATTTGTTTATCAAAACTTCCCGTGGTTTAACCCCGTCGGACGGACCGACAACCCCGTCTTCCTCCATCTTCTCGATTATTCTGGCCGCTCTGTTATAGCCTATTCTTAAATGCCTCTGTACCATTGAGATTGAGGCCTGCTTTGTATTTGTCACCAGTTCCACGGCCTCATCATACTTCTCGTCATACTCGCCGTTATTCCTGGAATAAACGTCTTCCTTGGGTTCCAGTATCGATTCGTCATAAGCAGGGGGCTCTTCTTGTTTGATAAAGGCAACAACTTTTCTGATTTCATTCTCCGAAAGATAGGCCCCGTGTATTCTTTGAAGCTTTGAGGTGCCGGGTTGCAGGATCAGCATATCTCCGGCGCCCAACAGGTGTTCTGCGCCAACCGTATCGAGTATGGTGCGAGAATCTACCTTGGACGACACCTGGAATGAAATCCTTGCGGGAAAATTGACCTTGATTATTCCGGTGAGTACATCGACGGAAGGGCGCTGGGTGGCCACCATGAGATGAATGCCGGCCGCCCTTGCCATCTGGGCCAGTCTTGCTATCGATTCCTCCACTTCCTTCGATGAAACCATCATGAGGTCAGCCAGTTCATCAATAATGACTACAATGTAGGGCAACTTCTCGTGTCGATCTTCTGATTCAGATTCGTCACCCAATGAGCGGTCTCCTCTTAGGTCTTCGATTACTCGACTTGTATCTATTGATTCGTTCTCCAGTTTACGATTGTAACGGTCAATGTTCCTCACACCTTTTTCCGCGAGTAACTTGTATCTCCGTTCCATCTCTTCCACCAGCCATTTGAGTACAGTGGCAGCTACTTTGGGTTCGGTTACCACCGGGCTCAAAAGGTGCGGAATCCCATCATATAATGAGAGTTCCAGTCTCTTAGGGTCTATCATTATCATCTTAACTTCTTCCGGGTCGGCCTTGAAGAGGATACTGCAAATCATGGAGTTTACGGATATGCTCTTCCCTGTCCCGGTTGCCCCTGCTATCAGCAAATGAGGCATCTTCCCAAGATCCGTCACTACCGGGTTTCCAAAGATGTCTTTGCCTAAGACTATGGTAAGCCTTGAGTTGGATTTCTTGTAGGTGTCCTGGCTTACGATATCCCTGAAAAAAACCGTTTCTCTCATAGAATTAGGTATCTCTATGCCTACAACGGACTTTCCCGGTATAGGCGCCACTACTCTAACACTGATAGCTCTCAATGCGAGCGCCAGATCATCGGACAGGTTTACGATTCTATTTATCTTTACGCCCGGGGCAGGTTTGTATTCATACATGGTTATCACTGGACCCGGCTTAACCTCCGTAACCTTGCCTTCCACCCCGAAATCGGATAGTTTTTTCTCGAGAACCCTGGAGTTCATTATCAAACTTTCTTTGTCTATCTTGGAGACCTTCTGCTCCTTGCGTTCCAAAAGAGATAAGGGAGGGAATTCATAGACACCTTTGGGCTTCGGGATATCGGACTCTTCCTGTATTAAGGTCTCTATTCCTCCCACGCCCTGGTCCTTCAGTGAAAAATCCATGATGGCTGGGATTTCGAGTTCATCGGACTTCTTCTTATCTTTCCCGGGAGTAGCCTTCCTCTCCTTGCATTTGACCTTTCCTCTCTGTCTTGCAATATAGGCTTTAAGAAGCCCGAATGTGCTCACGGATAAGTCTTTAACTTTCCTTACAAGCCATGAAAGAGACAGCTCTGTACTTATGAGTAAAGAAGATACGAAGACCAGGATGAGTATAGTATACGAACCCATTCGATTGAAAAACCTCTCCACCTCGCTGACCAGGAACCCACCGACAACCCCCCCTGTTAGAATAGGCTGGTCAAAAAGATCAACTTGGGTAAACCTCATACTCAATATCCCTGTTGTCGACAAGATCAAGAAGAAATAGCTGACCAACTTGTAGTATTTGAATTTGAATTCTTTTGTAATAAATAACCGAACGGAGAGGACAAATAGGATAATGGAAAAGAGGTAGGACGCGAGACCGAAGGTCTGCAAAAGGCAGTCAGACAGATACGATCCGGCGATGCCCCACAGGTTGTTTACCTCGATCACATTGGTGGGTACGTAATTGTTGAACGACGGGTCTGCAGGATCCGAAGAGATCAGACTGGAGGTAATAAATACCATGACAACAAACGTGACCAACCCGAGGACTTCTCTAAGTATCCTGTTCTTGGAGATCAATGATTCCATGACAGACCCTACTAATGACAGAAGTTCAGTATAATAACCACAGATCCGACTAGCCAACAATAATAAGCAAAATATCTCAATCTTCCTTGCCTCAGGACCCCTATCAACATTCTTATGGCGAGAATGCCCGTTAGCATCGCACTCAAGGTGCCGAGCAGATAGGCGGGAATCGCACTGGCCTTAATATGAGAGAATTCCGGGATCTGGAGCATCACTGCTCCCAGGATGGCAGGAATCGACAGCAGAAAGGAGAACCTTGCTGCTTCTTCACCATCGATCCGTCTAAATAGACCTGTGGCTATTGTCGAACCGGATCGAGAAATGCCGGGTGTAATAGAAAGTCCCTGAACAAAACCGATGAGAATAGAATCTTTAAAGGTTAAAGAGTTAACCGTCCGCTTTTGTTCTTTGATGCCATCAGCAATTACCAGAAGGCTACCGGTTACAATCAACATGGAAGCGGTGAATACTACGGAAGCGAATAACCCCTCAATGTGATCCTTAAATAGAACCCCTACCACCGCAGTGGGTAAGGTTCCGGTAACGATTAATGCCGCCAACCTCCGCTGTGATTTCTGTGCATTACCATTAACATTTTTGCAGTACGCCTGTAAACCGAATTTTATGCCGAAGGCTCCCAGAATGCCGGTAATGTCCCTCCGATAGTAAAAAAGGACTGCACAAAGGGTGCCAAGGTGCAAAAGAACGTCGAACAAAACCCCCGGCTGCTCAAACCCCTTCAGATAATGTTGCGCGATAACCAGATGACCGGAGCTACTGATGGGCAAAAACTCCGTTAAGCCCTGAAGAATGCCAAGGATAATCGCTTGAAGGATGGTCATTAAAGCTTCCGTATAAAAGAATGTTTACAGACCAAAAGAAGATCGATCTCAGCATTTCGGGTTCTAAAATTCGGAAAATCCTACCAAAGCTACTGCATAAGCGGCTATCCCCTCTCCGCTGCCGGCAAACCCCAAGCCCTCCGTGGTGGTGGCTTTTACATTAACCTTGTTGGCGGCGATCTCCAAAGCCGTGGCTATGTTTTCAACCATCTTGGGCACATATTCGGCTAACCTGGGATCCTGGGCTACTATGGTAGAATCAATATTATTTATTCCTAGTCTCCTCTCTTCTTTTAAAACCTTGACTACCCGCAATAATTCCAGACTTGATATGCCTTTGCATTTGAGATCGTTTTCGGGAAAGTGTTTGCCCAGGTCACCCACCCCCATGGCGCCCAACAAAGCGTCACAGATAGCATGTAAAAGAACATCGCCATCAGAATGTCCGGCCAACCCCCTCTCATACGGTATATCAACCCCGCCCAAAAGAAGTTTCCTTCCCTCCACCAATCGATGGACATCATAACCAAAACCTACTCGCATAATCCAGCCTCAAAGCAATTAAGCAGTCAAAGCTTCATCCCCGTACCTTATCAGAAATTTTGAAACTCATTTGAACTTGCATTTAAGCCGTTGTAACTCATAATTGAGTATCAAAATTTCCCACCTGTGCAGTTACGCAAACATGGTCTCTTGAAGTGGCTTTGATGATACAGTTAAGCGCCGGCAAGCGGCACACCTGCCCAACTGCACATCGAAAATTTCTGATTATACAACTACCCAATATTGATAGGCTCGCAGGCACTCACCATATGTTCGTTGTCTTCAAGGAAGGCCCTGGCCAGGATTAAATCTTCCGGCGTTGTAATCTTGATGTTCCCATAGGAACCCGCTATGATCCTGACCTTTATGCCCAAGACCTCCACGAGGGAGGAATCATCGGTCCCGCGTAGGTTATTTTCAAAAGCATTTTTATGCGCGCTTATTATTATGTCGTAATTGAAGGTCTGAGGGGTTTGGGCAAGCCAGAGTCTATTTCGGTCCAATGTTTCCAAAATTTCTCCGTGATACGATACCCTTTTGACCGTCTCTTTCACTGGAACAGCCACCACTGTAGCGTCGTGTTTCTGTGTCTCCATGATGGATTCATCTATAAGTTGGGTGGTAACAAAAGGACGGATCCCGTCGTGTATCATCACTATGTCACACCTGGGTTCTATAGCATCCAGACCTTTTTTGACGGAATCCTGCCTTTCAACACCACCTATGACTATCTTGGTAACCTTCTTCAGATTGTACTTATTTGCAATATCTTCTCTGAAATGACCTTCCTCCTTATTTGAGACAATAACGTAAACCTCACTAATCAGTGATGACTCCTCAAATCTGAGGAGAGTCTCAGCCAGGATTGGCCTATTGCCTATAGGAAGAAACGGTTTGCTGATAAGCGTACCCATCCTCTTCCCCATTCCTGCAGCAGGGATCAGGGCAACAGCCCTCATTGATTCCTCTCAATAACGTAAGCTATGAAGCCCGTCAGGTGCATCGTCTTTCAATACACTAAAGATCATTCTTCCGGCTGTAGTCTGAAGAACGCTCGTAACAGCCACGTCAACGTCTTGCCCCATATGCTTCCTGGCATTATCCACCACAACCATAGTCCCATCATCGAGATAGGCCACACCCTGTCCTGGTTCCTTACCCTCCTTCAATATCCTGATACTCATCACCTCACCCGGCAGAACAACAGGCTTCAGGGCATTTGCCAGTTGGTTTATGTTTAGAACCGATACGCCCTGCAGCTCCGCCACCTTATTGAGGTTAAAATCATTGGTGACAATCTTCCCATTCATCTTTTTCGCAAGGGCTACGAGTTTGCTATCAACCTCCCTTATTCTTGGGAAATCATTGTCCACAATCCTCACATTCAGGTCAACCTGTTTTTGCATCTTATTCAAGATATCCAAGCCTCTCCTCCCCCTGGTCCGTCTAATGGAGTCCGAGGAGTCAGCAACATGTTGCAGTTCCTGAAGGATAAACTGGGGTAAGATAAACGTACCCTCAATGAATCCTATTTCACATATATCAGCTATCCTGCCATCTATAATAACGCTGGTATCCAATATTTTCAAATTTTCTTCTGTAGGTTGACCTTTCTGCCGAGTTATGTCAGCGACCTGGAATTCCCCCCCTTTCTTGCTTCCCACCTTCAAGCCCATATAACCAAGAATGCAGTTCATCAATATGTAAATCAACAGAGCCGGTATCCCTTTTCCAAGAATACCGAGTAAAAAAACATAGGAAAACAGGTTTGCTACCACAAGACCGGCGATTAACCCTATGCATCCGCCGACTATGGCTCTTAAAGGATGTTTCACGATACGTTGTTCCAGGAAAAGGGCCAGGAAGGACAGGGCAAGGCCCGCCACAAACCCCCACATCGCCAGGTAGGTAGAACCCAAAAAATCATACGCAACATAATATCCCCCGGTGGAGCATAGTAAAACCAAAAACATGCGCAAAACAATGGTACCCACTTACATATCACCTCCTTTCATTCATAAGGTTGAAAAGATATGAATTACAGGTTTTATCTGTGAATAATTATGCCCTTTATCCCTGTCCGTTCCGGTCAGGGATAAAGGGCTCAAGTTACTGGAGATTTTGACGAGGTTGAACGCAGGCGAATAAAGGACTCAAAACGTTAACATGCAAAAATGCTTTTTATCCTGTTTTCTATTTTCTCCTCAGGACGATTCTGAGCAATGGAGAGTTCTTTAACCAATAGGCTGCGGGCCGCATCCAGCATCTTTTTTTCCCCAAAGGAAAGTTCCTTTTCCAATTTCAAAATGAAGAGGTCTCTGAGGACCTCGGCCACTTCAAAAACCGAGCCACTCTTTATCTTTTGTGTATATTCGCGATACCTCCTGTTCCATGTCTGATTCTCAACTTCGATATCCTTCTTTTTCAATATGTCATATACTTTTGAGACCTCTTCTGCGTGAATCACACGTCTCAGACCGACGGCATCAATATTGTCGACTGGAATCATTATGGTTGTATCACTATCCATTATCCTAAACATGAAGAAAGTCTGTTCGTGACCCGAAATTTCCTTGTTCTCAATAGACTGAATAACCCCTACCCCATGTGAAGGATATACACCTATATCTCCAATTTCAAACATTAGAAAATAGCCTCCCTTCTCACCTTCTAATTCCTTCTTTTATTTTCTCGAAGTTTAGCATGTTTCGGAGGTGTAGTCAATAAAATTGTTGGTGGAACAGTTAACTCGGAAAGAGAGAAGCGAAGGCAGATGCTCTGAGGGCTGAACAGAACACAAAAATGTATACGCCATCCGCGCTGGGAAAAAGAGAAGGGCAACCGTTCGTGGGCATGGATATGAAGATTTCGGCAAAATAAGGACGAAACCCAATAAAATTGCTCCTTCAAAGTACATAAAATGAAAAACCTTGTTGTATTTGGTAAATTAAGCATATAGAATATGGTATCTTTCATGCAACTTCAAAAGTAGTTTATATTTTTCCGAACTTGTGCGGTTACACAAAAAGTTACACGTCCCTAAAGTTAATTTATTCTGATTATTTTATAAGCCAGGTCTTGGTCAGAATCAAAATCAGCAGTGTTTTGGAGCGTATTCCTTAACTTCAGGCACTCATTATTTTTAGATGAAAATATGGGGAGGTTGATATCATGTGTCCCAGCAAACCTTGTGCCCAAATCTTTCTTATCCTTCTGTCTCTATCCTTGTATGGATGTTCCTTCCACCTGATTGAACAGACAAGGCCCCTTGTTGAAACAGTTGTAGCAGGGCAGGGTAAATCCAAGATTATACTTGTTGATATCTCCGGTGTTATTACCACAAAGGAGCGGTCAAGCATTTCTCTTTTGCCAAAGGGGCCCAATATGGTCTCACGTATACGTGAAGAATTGATGAAGGCGTTTTCCGACAAGAGTGTAAAGGGGTTGATACTCCGAATAAATAGTCCTGGCGGAAGCGTCACGGCCAGTGATATTATCTATAGGGAAATCAAAAAGTTTAAAGAAGCAAAGCAGGTTCCGGTTGTAGCATGCTTGATGGACGTGGCTGCCTCCGGAGCTTATTATGTTTCGTTGGCCGCCGACAGCATCGTCGCACATCCTACTACCATAACAGGAAGCATCGGTGTTATCGCCTTTAAGTTCAGTGCAGAGGAACTATTAGAAAAGGTTGGTGTGAAGGATGAGAGTGTGAAATCCGGCGACAAAAAGGACCTGTTGTCACCCTTTAGATCAAATACAGAGGATGAAAAACGGATATTAAATTCAATCATAGGTGAGTTGTACGCCAGGTTCATTGATATGGTTGCTGAAAACAGGGATAAACTGACAGTAGATGAGGTCGTGGAACTTGCCGATGGAAGGGTCTATACCGCCGGGCAGGCGGTTAGTCTGGGTTTGATTGATAGTATCGGTTATCTTGACGATGCCATAGAGATCGCAAAGACCAGGGCGGGTATTCGCGAGGCGAGGATAACAACCTATCACCGACCGTTCAGTTACAGGAATAATATATATTCAGGGGCATTCCCCACTGGAATCCATACCATGAACCTTATCAATTTAGGTATGGGCTCCATCGAAGAGGTTATAGGACTTAGGTTTATGTATTTGTGGGCGCCATGAGTTTGGAGCCCATCTTCAAAATTAGGGACGGTCCGTTTTACCCAATAGGTGGAAAAGGAGAAGCGAATGAAAAAAGAAACTATTGTTGAGTACCTTGGAGATATGTATTTTCTTCAGAACCTAAGTGACGAAGAGATGAAATTTCTGGCAGATCACGTTGAGATCAAGACATATGAGCCGGGCGAGTCTCTCTTTGAAGAAGGTATGCCGAGAAAGTATGCGTATGTCATATGTGAGGGCAGGCTGGAAATATTTAAGAAAGACCCGTTCGGTCGAGAGGATCGGGTGCGCTTTTTCGGTAAGCATGACTTCATGGGTGAAGGCGCCTTAATAGAAGATTTGCCACATACAACAACGGCCCGCGTCGTTGAGAGATCGACAGTCATGACCTGGAGCAATGAAGAAGCTTCAGAATTTTTGAACACCTATCCCATAGCCGGAGGAAGAATCATAATGCGTCTATCGAGGGTCATATCGCATCGTATGCGCATGAGCAGTATCAAGGCTTCGAATATCGCCTCACGATACTTCTCAGGTAAGGCACGGTTTGAGCATGATCTGTTGGGAGAAAGGGAGGTCCCTCTTGAGTATTATTTCGGTATTCAGACTTTTCGTGCGCTTGAAAATTTTTACATTAGCGGGATTTCCATATCACATTATCCGGAATTGATTGAAGCCCTGGCAATGATTAAAATGGCCGCAGCCAAGGCCAATTATGAATTAGGCCTCCTCTCAAAACCGATTACTGATGCCATTGTCCTTGCATGTGAAGAAATCATGGCAGGCAGGCTTAGCGCCGATTTCGTCGTGGACTTGATCCAGGGAGGCGCAGGCACTTCCACAAACATGAATGCTAATGAGGTTATCGCAAATCGTGCCCTGGAAATCTTGGGCCACAGCAAAGGGGAATACGATTACTGTCATCCAAACGACCATGTCAACTTATCGCAGTCAACCAATGATGTTTATCCAAGTGCTTTGAAACTTGCAATCATAAAATGCAGTTCACAGATGATGACTGTATTACTCGACCTGATCGCATCCTTCAGAAAGAAGGGAGAAGAATTTGCCCATGTTATCAAGATGGGCCGGACACAGCTTCAGGATGCAGTACCTGTCACATTGGGACAGGAATTCGAAGCTTATGCTGTAGCGCTTGAGGACGAAGTTGAACGGTTTGGAGTGGCTTCTCAGTTATTGCTAAGGCTGAATATGGGCGGGACTGCAATCGGCACCGGAATCAATAGTGATCCTGAATATCGGGGAAAAATTATTTGCCATTTGTCTGATATTAGTGGGTTAGAAGTAAGGCTTGATCCCAATCTGATCGCAGCGACACAGGATACGGGTCCTTTTGTTACGTTCTCATCAGTATTGAAAAGGCTGGCAATCAAGTTGTCAAGAATATGCAATGATTTGCGTCTCCTTTCCTCGGGCCCGAGAACAGGATTCAGCGAAATCAATCTGCCGGAGATGCAGCCTGGATCGTCCATAATGCCTGGAAAGATAAATCCTGTAATACCGGAAGTTGTAAACCAGGTTTCGTACAAGGTAATAGGCAATGACGTGACCGTTACCATGGCTTCAGAAGCCGGGCAACTGGAGTTGAATGTTATGGAACCGGTTATAGCTCAAAGCATATTTGAATCCATTGATATGCTCAAGAATGGCATGGCTACGCTGAAGGTGCGTTGTATTGACGGAATCAGTGCGAATGAAAAGCGCAGCAGGGATCTGGTGGAAAATAGTATCAGTCTTGTCACAGCTCTAACGCCCGTGTTGGGTTATGAACTGTGCGGTGAACTGGCAAGGGAAGCGTTGCTGACGGACAAGAGCATTGCAGAACTTGTTATTGAAAGGAAACTTCTGTCCGAAGAGGAAGCAAGGAGGATGCTTACCCCTGAAAATATGCTTGAACCTACTAAAATGGCAGCAATTCGGTCTTCATGAGCTGCGAGAAGACTCATATTCTTTCGGAAAGGTTACGCCCCCCCCTACTCTCGGTGATTATTTCCATAAGCGCTAAGTTATTTTGTAAGCTTTTAATAGGCCATATACCCGTTTCTTCATCTTTTACCATTCAACGTTCGATGTTGGACGTTCGATGTTCATCTTTTCAGTCCCTCCTGGTGATTATTCCCCGTTCCATGACCTACTATTCCATGGGAAGGAGCCGCTTATAGGTGGCGAATTTTTCCATCTGGTTGCGGTAGTATTTACGATTGGCCGGATCTCTGGCCATTGCCTGTCTTTCTGTCATTACGGCAAGTTCATTAAAGCCATTCATCCAATAAGCTGTTGCCAGGGTGTCAAGTATATGGCCGAGGGATCTCAATTTGACTGCCCGTTTTGCAAGGGGCAGCGCCCTCACAGGGTCAAGGAATTCTTTTTCTTCGGCGGTCAGCAGGAGCCAGGCTAAATTATTCAAAACTTCCGCGTTGTCGGGCTCCAGTCCCAGGGCGGTTTCGTAGGCGGCAATCGCCTGCGGATACAATTTATTTCCGTATTGCAAGTCTCCCATCAGTTGATACCAAAGATGGTTTTGCGGGTCCTCTTTGATCTTGTGTTTTATCACCGCCTCAGTAAATTTTTCTGTGGCTGTGCCTTCAAGTAGATTCGTCGGCATCTTCCAGAGGATAAAACCGGTGATTGCTACGGTGAATAGATAGAGTGACAGTATGCTGTAGACCTTGCAATTGTGTTTTCTGATGAGGGATGGATTCTCCTGGCATTTTTGCAGGAAGTCCACACGCTGACCAATGCTGAAGTGATGCCAGCTCGGCAGGTCACGAATATTGCCGTTCAACCAGGCGATCTTTTCCAAGACGCTAATGAGCGGTCTACTGTCGGGCATTGTATCAAATACATGGAGATCTGCCTGCCTTTCAAAGTTTCTCATGAAAAAACCCAAGATATAGCGGAAGTAGACAATCATGAGCACAAACATGGGGATGGTGGTCATAAAGGCCAAAGCAGAAGCCGGTTCTTTGTTGGTAAAGAGGATAATTTTATAAAAGAAATCGGAGTTGAGGAGGACATAGAGGAGAGGATAGGCGCTAACCTGGGCCAGCAATCCGAAGCCGATAAAAAAGAGGAGATAAAGTTGGAGGTGGTGTTTCTTCACATGGCCTATTTCGTGGGACATGACCGCCTCGATTTCTTCAGGGGTCATGGCATTAAGCATGGCAGGGGTGATCAACAAATAGCGAAATCTCTTGACGAGCCCCATAACGCCTGCCGTCAACATTCGCCCCTCAAACAAAGGCCAGCTCATGATCTCGGCATACTCAAGGCGCTGTTTCCGGCAGAAATTTTCTATCCGGGTTCTGATATTGCCAGCCGGCAGTGGGGAGCAATTCCAGAGTCGGATAATAATAGCCGGAAAGGTCAGGACAAGAATCAGAATGAAGAAGATAAAAATTAGCGGTTCTCCCCATGGGGAGGCCATGAAGTCTTTGAGCCAGGGGATGGAGGACAACTCCAGGAGGTTGGCAAGCAGAGATAAGAAGAGCCATGGGAAGATGATCGGCAGGTTGATTTTAATGTTGTTAAGAAGAAAAGATCGCCGATTGTACATCCTGCCGAAAACAGCATGGTAGCTTTTTCTGGCATTACTCCACATGATTGCCAGGTACCCGAAAAAGAGCGAGAGACCACCAAAGTTGACCAGTACAGGAAGTTGGGACGTCAAGGGAAGTTGGGACATATAATATTTGAAATCGAGCAGACAGACATCAGTAGCTATCAAGATGATCGCCATGATGGAGAGTTTTTGTTCTGCGGCAAAATATTGAGAAGCAAGTTGTATGCGGTCTCGTCCGTGGATACGGTGGACGAGTTGCTGGTAGAGTAATCCTTTCACCAGAAAAATCAAGACTGCCAAAGGCAGCGGGATTTGTGGGGAATCCGGTACGCTGCTTGTAGAGAGTATGAGGATGACGACCAGTAGATAAATAAGGTTATTATATATCAAGATCCGAATCCAAGCTCAAAAAATTGCGACCTGTTCAACAACTCAGTCGGCCTATTTAGTGTCCATCCATAAATGGTCTTTTTGCACAATATCTGCGTTTTGCTCAAAAAATAATCCTCGGAATATTAAACATATGCCTGCGGTTATTTTTTTCGCATGCATTGATCTTGAATAAAAATCCTCATTTCTGGATGAACACTATTTGGGCGGCCTGATAATGGCCAGGGAATGCCGGTCGAGGTCAATGTATTTTCTTGCCACATCTAGAACGTGATTAGAGGTTACGCCGGATATCCGCTTGGGATACTCCGTGAAATGAGAAAACCCCAAACCATATCTCTCGGAGAGCGCCATGGCAGCCGCCTTTGCAGAGTTCGTCTGTAAACCGATCTCGAAATTACCCATCAGGTATCTCTTCGCTCGTTCCAATTCATCGGTATATACTCTTCCCTCTCGTACCCTTTGCAACTCATTCTTAATACCTTCAGTGGCCATCTCCAACTTTTCGGGACTCGTACCGATATAGACCCCGATAAAACCAGGATCTATCCCCTGACGGAAGAAGGCTGTGACAGTATATGCCAGACCAAGCTTATCCCTCAACTCTATAAAGAGCCTACCCCCCTGTCCTGATAAGACTGCGTTGAGAACATCGAGAGGATATCTGTCCGGGTCGTATATGGTGGTTCCTAAGAATCCAAGGATTAGATGGGCCTGTTTTTTCCCCCTGTATATCTCCACATTCTTTATCGTCTCCGGGGTAAGCTCCACAGGAACCTCCGGGATATTAAAGTCACTGGCGGGAAAATCATCAAAGAGCTCCCTCACCTTTTCCTCCACGTGATCTACGCTGACATCACCCACTATACTGAGAACCATGTTCGTGGGGGTTGCATAGAGTCTGTAATAATTCCTCAAATCATCCTGAGCCATATTGAGGATCGATTCCCTGGTGCCTAGCATATTCATCCCATAGGGGTGACAATCATAGAGAGTTTCTGTAAAAATATCGAATGCATAAGAAGCCAGATTATCTTCTTGCTGTCGCAAGGCCGCAAGTATGTCCTCTCTCCTTTTTTCCAGTTCTACTGAATCAAACGTGGGGTCGATGATGGTGTCCACGAAGAGTTCCAGAGCCCTGTCAAAGAACCTGCTCAAGATTTCGCAATGTAGGCCGAAACTGTCCCTACCTGAAAACCCCTGGATACTCCCTGCCATGGATTCGATGGTTCGGGCTACTTCAAGGGCATTTAGGCCCTTCGCACCCTTGGTGAGCATCGATGCCATGAAGTTATTGACCCCGTTTGATTTCTTCTCTTCAAATCTCAGTCCCCCCAAGAAGGCGGCCTTCATTGTGACAAGAGGAGCAGAATGATCTTCCTTGATTAACAAGGTCATTCCATTTTCCAGGACTATCTTCTTGGGTTCTCCTCCCCCTTTCTTATGGGACCTTGAATAGTGGCATCTTAACCTCTTTTCCTCTCGTGAGGCAATCTCTTTTATCGTATCTTCATCGATAGCATCGCCGCTCTTATGGGGCAGCATGAAGACAACCGTCAAGTTCTTGTTGTTCAGATGCTTTTTTGCAACCCTCATGATGTCCTGGCTTTTCACCTTGGATATGCGCTTAATATAATCCTTTTCAAAACCGACGTTACCGACCACCACCTCAAAGCTTCCCAACTGTCTGGCCTGTCCGCCTATGGTTTCTTTGCCGTATATAAACTCACTTTCAATATTAAGCTTTGCCTTTTCAAGCTCATCCTCGCTTACCTTCTCGTGTTTCAGCCTGTATATTTCCCCCAGTATGGCTGCCAGGGCGTCCTTTGAGTTTTCTTTGTCCATCATACCGGCTACAGCGAGGAGTCCCCGTTCAGTCGGGACAAAAACAGAAGAACCTATGGAATGGACCAAGCTTTTGTGGTCTTTTACTTTTCTGAAGAGTCGTGAAGACTCACCGTTACCCAGTATGAAGGAAAGGATGTCCAAAGCGCATGAATCTCTATGGTCGATACCGGGAATATGGAACGCCATGCTCATATAGCTTTCCATTACTTCCCTTATCATAACATTACTCTTTATCGCCTTTTGACGCGGTTCAAGCGGTTCTTTGGCCCTCTCATGGTTGGTTTCATCTTCTGAACTGAAACCTTTGAATGCCCTTTCCACCTTTGCCCTGGCGATACCGGTGTCCACATCCCCCACCACCACCAGCGTGATATTGCTTGGGGTATACCTCCTTCTATAGAAATCGAGGAGGTCATCTCTGCTCAGACATTTTACAGTATCTTCAAACCCGATTATTGGCCGTCTGTAAGGATGTAATTCATAACATGTGGAGAAAAGGACCTGGGTCAACTTCGCCATAGGGTTGTCCTCTTCCCGCTTAATCTCTTCCAATATTACTTCCTTTTCATTTTCCAACTCCCCGGGATCAAAGGAAGGCCGGGTCACAATGTCGGAGAGTACGTCAAGCCCCAATTCGAGGAATCTACTCGCTACAGTTACATGGTAGACGGTCTGGTTATGTGACGTGTACGCATTGATCTCCCCACCAGATGACTCTATTTCATAGGCAACCTCGCTTGCTTTTCTCTTATCTGTACCCTTAAAGACCATGTGTTCCACTAAATGATAGATACCGGCCTTCTTGTCGGTTTCATCAGCACTGCCGGCCTTTACCCAGACCTGAAGGGCAACCACGGGGGCCGAGTGGTTCTCCTGCAGGATGACGGTCATCCCGTTTTCCAATTTGAACCTCTGATAATCTTTCACTTCCTATAACCTCAACACTCTCTTGGCATTCTCACCGTATATCTTTTCCATATCCCCCTTTGACAGGCCTGAATTTTCTATCTGTTTGAGATACCTTCTCTGGTCTATCAAAGGATAATCGGTACCGAAGAGGATTTTGTCGGCGCCGATTATTTGTACCGCAGATGGATATACATTTGAGGAGTACAAGAAGATGGACGCAGCCGTGTCATAATATACCCTTTCACAGGCCCTGGCTACCTCCGGCATCAATTCATAAAAGAGGAGCCCTCCCCCCCAGTGCGCCATAATGATGTCCACGTCCGGCCAGGAAAGGATAAAATTGTAGTATTGTCTGAGTACTGTTTTGGCCTTTCCCACGTAGTAATGGCCCACAGTCTCATTGGCGTGGACCATGATGGGGACATTGAGGCTTTTTGATGCTTCGACAACTGGCGCCATGACTTTTTCATCATCTATATCTACGCCATGAGCCTCTGTAACGATCTCTCCAACTCCTTTGGCCCCCAAGCCGACACATCGCTCAATCTCTTTGACAGTGTCGCCACTGTCGTTCAACCGGATGGAGACAAAACCGATCAGTCTATCGGGATATTTTTTTATACTCTCCAGGATATAGTCATTGCCATCCCTGCAGAGTCCCTGGTCTGACCATGCAAAACCGCATACCACGCTCTTGTCTACCCCCGACTCGTCCATGGCTGCTATGAGTTCTTCAACTCCTATCATCGTTACTTTCTTTGATTCACCGAGCGTTTTGGACCACTCACTTCCGAATAACAAGCGAAAGAGAGGATCTCTCTTCCTATACTTGGACACGTTCTTCCTCACCTCTTCTGGGAATACATGGGTATGAACGTCTACTATCATACCACCTCCTCACCTCTCCCTTCTTCATACCGGGCAAGAATGAATATCAGGTCTGCTGATCTATTCAGGTAAGCAAGGATCTTATCATTGGGCAAAAGGCCATCTTCCCTTAACCCAGCGGCCCTTCTCTCTCCCCTTCTAATTATTGTCCTGGCCATATCGAGAGACGCTGAGGCCATAGACCCCCCCGGTATGATGAAGCTCTTGGGCAACTCAACCTTGCCTTCCAGATCTTCGATAAGGTCCTGCAACTCCTGGATGTCTCCTCCTTCGGTTTTCTTTTTCAGCTTTTCGTAGTCCTGTGAATCTGTTGCCAGCTCGGCCCCCACCACGAATAGACCCTCCTGAACCTTGTGAATGATTTTCCTGATTTTTTCATCCCTGGAAATGGCCTTGGCAAACCCCAGTGTAGAGTTGGCCTCATCCAGGGTACCGTATGTTTCAGGCCGCGGGTCCGATTTTGGAATCCTCTGGCCATACAGCATACTCGTATACCCCTCGTCACCTTTCTTGTTGAACAGCTTCATAAGATTCTCCTCAATTCTAGTTTCACCCCCAGCCCTCATTGTCCCGTTAATCTCCGATGACCTTCACCCATAACTTCCTGCTTCTGGGGCCATCGAACTCACAGAAAAATATGGACTGCCAAGTCCCCAATACCAGCTTTCCGTCTTCCAGTATTATAGTCTCGGACGATCCAACCAGACTGGTCTTTATATGGGCATCCGAATTTCCTTCCATGTGTCGGTAATCGGCATCCAGCGGGATAACCTTACCAAGCTTCATCAGGATATCCCTCGGAACGTCTGGGTCGGCATTCTCATTTATGGTGACCGCCGCTGTAGTGTGCGGAACGAAGACACAACAGATCCCATTTTTTACGCTGCTCTTCGTAACTGCCTTCTGAACCCGGTCGGTAACATCCAACATCTCCGTCCGTTGGCCTGTTTTAACGGTAAGTCTATGCATCTCCTGCTTTCTCCTCCTTGAAAAAGTCCTCACCTGTCTTGTAGTCCACCGCAAAATGCCCGTTCGTATGGTCCCCTGTGAGATGAAGTCCAATCACCTCAACCTCTTGGGAATTATGTGTTTATTGGGCGGTTCAGACAAACAACCATAGAATAGCTTTTAGAGGAAAGTTAGTCAAACATTTTTTAACAGGGAAACGTCAAAGTCATCCAGAAGTTAGTTGATTTAATGGTGTTTTACGGCTATGATTAGATTAAATTAGTTACAGACACAAATGTTTAGTTCGTTAAGATGGTTTGGCTCGTTTAGAGAGTAAATAGCGAATTAAACCATCTTAACGGTCAAAACCATCAAAAAGCTAAAATGGAAATGTTAGGAGGTAAAATGGATGGATTTTGAATTTTCCGATGAAGAGAAAGCCCTGGCTGACATGGTAAGAAAATTTACAGAAAAAGAATTGGCGCCTTTTTATTCAAAATGGGATCGCGAAGAAAAATTCCCCCGTCATATCAACAAAAAAATAGGTGAATTAGGACTCATTGGGATAACAGTGGCGCCTGAGAAAGGGGGTATGGGGGGCTCCCACGTGGCTGAGGGAGTGATTACCGAAGAGGCGTCCAGGGGAGATTGCAGTCTGGCCATGTCTATATTCGTTGTCGGACATCTGTGCGCTGTGTTGCTGGAACAAGGCAATGAAAGAATCAGAACGGAGTTTCTTGAACCTTTTTTAGGGGGGGATACGCTTCCTGCCTTTTGTATGACGGAGCCAGAGGCTGGTACCGATGCCGTGGCTATGAGAACACGGGCTATCAAGAAAGGAGCTTCTTATGTTCTGAATGGGGAAAAATCAGGGATTACCGTTATGATGGACGCTGATATTGCATTAGTATTTGCCAAAACCGATCCCGGGGCCGGGGCAAGGGGTGTCAGCTGTTTTGTAGTGCCCACCGATTTGCCTGGTATTACACGGCAATCTTATGCGGACATGGGTTGCAAGGGGATAACCCGCGGTTCGATATTTATGGAAGATGTCGAGATCCCGGAAGATTACCTGATAGGACAAGAGGGTATGGGTTTCGCTATGGGTATGCAGGCTTTTGATGTCAGCCGGATACTCTTGTCCCTGGAGGCGATCGCACCGGCCATGGTATCACTTGAAGAAACGAAAGAATATACCATGCAAAGGAACGCATTTGGCCGGCCCTTGGCAACATTTGAAGGCGTGTCATTCCCCATCGTTGAACATATCAGTATTCTTGAGGCCGTTCGATTGCTTTGTTATAAGGGCTTGTGGATGAGGGATCAAGGGATGTCAACCACAAAAATAGCAGGTATGGTCAAGTGGATGGCCCCCAGGTTTTCAACGAATGCGATTCGAGATTGTCTTGTCCTTCACGGACATTACGGATATACTCAGGAATTTCCGTTGGAACAGAGATTACGGGACGTAATAGCCATCGAGATAGCTGACGGCACATCGCAAGTATCGAAACTGGTTGTTCAGCGTGAACTCTTCGGCAGGGACTTTCTTCCTTATAACTACCGGAATAGGTAAAGGGGATTTGTAGCTCATAATTAAGTTTCAAAATTTCTGATTTTAGGGATTCTTTCAGGAGTTTAGAGATATGGAGAAGGAAAAGAAGATTAAGGTATTGATCACTAAAGTAGGCCTTGACGGACATGACAGGGGCGCAAAGGTTATCTCCTCATTGCTCAAAGAGGTGGGGATGGAGGTTATATACTTGGGCACGTATCAGACACCGGACGGTATCGTGAAGGCCGCCATTGACGAAGATGTTGACGTCATTGGGCTGAGCTATCTATCCGGGGAGCATCTCATTTACACTCCCAAGATCGTTGAGAAGATGAAGAGACACGGCCTTGATGACGTCTTACTCATT